>NZ_JBZAYE010000014.1:0-36839 GCF_058244205.1 Variovorax sp. 20P10.2.4 | reverse complement strand
GGCGCGCTCGCCAATGTCGACGCGACGCGCACCGGCTTCTATCCGGCACTGAGCCTCACGGGCTCGCTCGGCACCTCGAGCACGGCGTTGGGTCAACTGCTGCGCAACCCGGTCGCGACGCTGGGCGCGGGCCTCGCGTTGCCCTTCCTGCAATGGAACACGGCGCGGCTGACGGTGGCGGTGTCGCAGAGCCAGTATGAGGAAGCGGTGGTGGGCTTCCGCCAAGCGCTGTACACGGCGCTGTCGGAAGTGGAGAACGCGTTGTCGTCGCGCACCCAGTTGCGCGACGAGAGCGCGAAGCTGGTGGTGGCGCTGGAGCTGGCGCAGCGCGCCGAGCGGCTGTCGGAGGTGCGCTACCGCGCGGGTGCGACGGCGCTGCAGCCGGTGCTCGATGCGAAGGACCGGCGGCGCGCGGCCGAGGTGTCGCTGGCGCAGAACCGGGTCAACCAGCTCAATGCGACGATGACGCTCTACAAGGCGCTCGGCGGCGGAGCCGTCGAGTAGCGGGCGCGGATCAGGCCTGGAACGGCGGCGCGCCGCGCAGCTTGCGCCAGAGCAGGCCCGGCAGCCGCAGCACGAACTCCACCATCAGCCGCGTGTGCATCCAGGTCAGCAGCACGTTGTCGCGCCCGTAGCGGAAGTGCGAGACCCCGCCTTCCTCGGCCGTCAGGTACTTGACCGGCGCGTCGATGTTGACCGGCTTCACGCCGCGCCAGGCCAGCCGCACCACGGCCTCGGTGTCGAAGTCGAAGCGGCGCATCCAGGGCTGGCGCTGCATCACCGCGATCAGGTCCTGCACCGGGTAGACGCGAAAGCCGTAGAGCGAATCGCCGACGCCGGCGAACAGCGTCTCGAGCTGGGTCCAGCCGTTGGAGACGCGGCGCCCGCGCACGCGCAGCAGCGGCGCGCTGGCATCGAACACCGGGCGGCCCAGCACCATGGTCTCGGGCCGTGCCAGCGAGGCCTGCATGAAGGCCGGGATCAGCGGCGCCGGATGCTGGCCGTCGGAATCCATGGTGAGCGCATGCGTGAAACCGGCATCGCGCGCCGCGCGCAGCCCGTGCAGCACCGCCGCGCCCTTGCCCTGGTTCTCGGGCAGCAGCCACACGCGCAGGCCGGGGCGGTCGGCCGCCATCCGCTGCAGCCGCTCGCCGGTGCCGTCGTCGCTGCCGTCGACCACCACCCACACCGGGCTCCATTGCGCGAGCGCCGCCTCGACGGTGGAGAACAGGCGCTCGCCCGTGTTGTAGCTCGGGATCAGGACAAGGTGGGTGCGCGAGGCGTCTGGCATTCGGGAGAGTCGGCGTCGGCGGCGCGCCGTTCCAGGTGGTGGCGGAAATATTGTTCGAGTTCGGATTGCAGCACGTCGCTGTCCTGCGTCGGCGCGAAGCGCTGGCCCAGGCGCAGCTTGAAGACGATCGGCAGCGGCGGCACGCGCCAGATCGGCCAGCCCTTGCCGAGGTAGGGCGAGTCGGTGTCGATGAACACGGTCTGGATCGGCGCCTGCGCGAGCTTGGCGATCAGCGTGACGCCGGGGCGGAACGGATTGAGCGGCGGCGTGACGGTGCGCGTGCCCTCGGGAAAGATCACCAGCTGGCCGCCTTCGCGCAGGTCGGCCACCGCCAGCCGCACCATGGTGCGCGCCGATTCGTTGCTGATGTAGCGTGCCAGCCGCGCGCCCGCGCCCAGGAAGATGTTGTGCAGCAGCTCGGCCTTCATGATGCAGGCGCTGCGCGGCAGCCGCGCCACCAGCAGCAGCGCGTCGAGCATGGTCGGGTGGTTGGCCACGAAGATCACGCCGGGCTCGTCGCGCAGCGCGTCGAGGCAGCTCGCGTCGATGCGCATCATGCCGGTGACCGAGGCCAGGCCCCAGAAGGTGCGGTAGGCGAAGGCGATGGTGGCGCGGCCCAGCGCGCGCGCCGGCTTCACCGGCATCACCGGATGGATCAGCATCGCGAAGGCGTTCCAGACCAGCGAGATCACGCCGAGGAACAGCAGCAGCGCATAGAGCATCAGCGCAAGCGGGACGGCCGTGAGAATGCGCAGCACGCGGAGGATCATCGGGAAAGGTGGGGCTGCCGTTCGAGCTTCAGTCCCGCCGCCGCCCGGGGGCGGTGGCATGGGCTTCGATCTCGACCAGCAGGTCGCCGCGGCAGATGTCGGCCTCGAGATATACCGCGCCGCGCACCATCGGCGCGTCGGACCCGAGCGCGTCTTCGAGCACGCCGCGCACGGCTTCGAGATCGCCCGGGTGGCGCACGTAGACCACGCCGTCGAGCGCCGCGACCGAGAAGCGCGCCGATCCCTGCGCGTTGGCGGCATGCACCACGGCCTCGAGGTTGCGCAGCGTCTCGCGGGTCTGCTCGCGCACGTCGCCGCGGTGCACGGTCTCGTGGCCGACGATGCTCGCGGTGCCCGAGATGAACAGCGCGCAGTGTTCGTCGCCGATGTCGGCCAGCGCCGCGCGCGAGAAGGTCGGGGCGCGCGGTCCGTAGGTCGAGGGATAGCGATAGGCCGAGACCTGGCGCGGGTTCTCGATCGGCAGCGGGGCGCGGCGCCCGGCCAGGAAGCGCACCGACAGCGCGCCGCGGTGGATGCCGAGCGCGCAGGCGGCCGGCGCGCCCTCGAAGGCGGCGCGGCCGGCTTCGAGGAAGGCGTCCTGGCGGCCCAGGTTGAACTGGCGGTAGCGCTCGAGCCCGCCGCCGTCGCCGTTGATCTGCGGCAGGTAGTTCCAGATCCGCAGCGGATGGGCGATGCCGCTCTGGTCGAGCGTGGCGAACAGGTCTCGGTAGGCGCGGTGGGCCAGTTCGGCCAGACCCTGCTTCTCGACGCTTTCGTCGAGGTCGATCGCGCCCAGCAGCCAGTGCTCGTCGGCGCGCCAGCGCACGAGGCCGGTGCGGCCGGTCTGCACGGCCGGCCCGGCGGCATGCCAGACGTCGGCGACGGCGCCGCGATCCGACAGCACGCTGGCGTCGACCGGCGGCATCCAGTCGAGCCGCTCGGGCGTGCCGTAGCCGATGGCGGCGAAGGGCGCCGGTCCGTCGGCGGCCAGCGCCAGGCTGTCCGCGAGGGAAAGGCGCTCCACGCGCAACGAGGAAGAGGAGGGTGTTTCGCCCTGGAAGCGCACGATCAGGAAGCCTTTGCGAGGGGATCGGGGCCTGCCTGCCGGCGGTCCGCCCCGGTCGCGCGCGAGGCGTGGCGGGTGGGCGGCAGCGTCGGATGTCCCGACCCGGCGAAAGGCAATGGCGTCATCGAGGGATTATCACCAAAAGGTTTGACCGGCCCGCCCGCCCGCGGCGCCGGTCCGTTGTGCGCGCCGGACAGTAAACTCGCAGCCTGCTTCGAAAACACAGGACAGCGAGAGAAAAGCCATGGCCGGACACAGCAAATGGGCAAATATTCAGCACCGGAAGGGCCGGCAGGACGAAAAACGAGGAAAGCTCTGGACCCGCGCCATCCGTGAAATCATGGTGGCGGCCCGGGCCGGCGGCGGCGACCTGAGCGCCAACCCCCGCCTGCGGCTGGCGGTCGAAAAGGCCAAGGCGGTCAATCTGCCGGCCGACACCGTCAAGCGCAACATCGACAAGGCCACGGGCAACCTCGAAGGCGTCAATTACGAAGAAATTCGTTACGAAGGGTACGGCATCGGCGGCGCGGCGATCATCGTCGACACCATGACCGACAACCGCGTGCGCACCGTGGCCGAAGTGCGCCACGCCTTCGCCAAGCACGGCGGCAACATGGGCACCGAAGGCTCGGTGGCCTTCCAGTTCAAGCATTGCGGCCAGTTCGTCTTCGCCCCGGGCACGGATGAAGACAAGGTGATGGAAGTGGCGCTCGAGGCCGGCGCGGAAGACGTCGTGACCGACGACGACGGCGCCATCGAGGTGATCACCGCGCCCGGCGATTTCGAGGCGGTGAAGAACGCGCTCGAGGCGGCGGGCCTGAAGCCCGAGGTGGCCGAGGTCACGATGCGGGCCGAGAACACCATCGACGTCGTGGGCGAGGACGCCGCGAAGATGCAGCGGCTGCTCGACGTGCTCGAGGACCTGGACGACGTGCAGGAGGTCTATCACAACGCCTCGCTGTCCGAATGAGGGCCGGCACCCGGCAGCAGCAATGATGGAAAGAACACAGCGTATGAAGGCCCGAGAATGAAGGTACTGGTGATTGGGGGAGGGGGCCGCGAACATGCCCTGGCATGGCGGCTGGCGCAGGCCACCCGGGTCAGCCGCATCTACGTGGCGCCCGGCAATGGCGGAACGGTCACCGACCCGCGCTACGACAGCATCGACATCACCGAGCCCGCCGCGTTGCGCGAGTGGGCGCTCAAGGAAAAGATCGCGCTGACGGTGGTCGGCCCCGAGGCCCCGTTGGCCGCGGGCGTGGTCGACGAGTTCCGCGCGCACGGCCTGCGCATCTTCGGCCCGACCAAGGCCGCCGCCCAGCTCGAGAGCTCGAAGGCCTTCTCCAAGGCCTTCATGAAGCGCCACAAGATCCCGACGGCCGAGTACGAGGCCTTCACCGACGCCGCCGCCGCCCATGCGTACATCGACGCCAAGGGCGCGCCGATCGTGGTCAAGGCCGACGGCCTGGCCGCCGGCAAGGGCGTGGTGGTGGCCATGACCGCGCAGGAAGCGCACGACGCGGTCGACTTCATGCTGGTCGACAACAAGTTCGGCGTCTCGCACAACGAGGGCGGCGCCCGCGTCGTGATCGAGGAGTTCCTGCAGGGCGAGGAAGCCAGCTTCATCGTGCTGTGCGACGGCAAGAACGTGACCGCGCTGGCCACCAGCCAGGACCACAAGCGCCTGCTCGACAACGACGAAGGCCCCAACACCGGCGGCATGGGCGCCTACTCGCCCGCGCCCGTGGTCACGGCCGAGGTGCATGCGCGCGCCATGCGCGAGATCATCCTGCCGACCATCCGCGGCATGGAGAAGGACGGCATCCCCTACACCGGCTTCCTCTACGCCGGCCTGATGATCGACGCGCAGGGCCATCCCAAGACGCTCGAGTTCAACTGCCGCATGGGCGACCCCGAGACCCAGCCGATCATGATGCGGCTGAAGTCCGACCTGTTCGAGGTGTTCTGGCACGCCACCGACGGCACGCTCGACCAGGTCGAGCTGCAGTGGGACCGCCGCGTCGCGCTCGGCGTGGTGATGGCCGCGCACGGCTACCCGCTCTCGCCGCGCAAGGGCGACCGCATCGACGGCATTCCCGCCGAGGCGCCCGATGCCGTGGTGTTCCATGCCGGCACCACCGTCAAGGACGGCGAGCTCCAGACCAGCGGCGGCCGCGTGCTCTGCGTGACCGTGCTGGCCGACAGCGTCAAGCTCGCGCAGCAGCGCGCCTACGAGGTGGCGGCGCGGGTGCGCTTCGACGGCGCCCAGTACCGTCGCGACATCGGCTTCCGTGCCGTGCAGGCGCGCAGCCACGGCACCAACGGTTGATGCAGCGGCAACCCTCCGATCCCCAGGCGGTCGGCGACTATCTGCGCGGGCTGCAGCAATCCATCGTCGCCGCGATCGAGGCGGCCGATGGTGGCACCGCGGTGCGCGATGCCTGGCACAAGGCCCCCGACGAGCCGCTGCAGGGCAGCGGGCTCACCTGCATCCTCGAGGGCGGCGAGCTGTTCGAGCGCGCGGGCTGCGGCTTCTCGCAGGTGCGCGGCCCCAAGCTGCCGCCCTCGGCCACGCAGAACCGGCCCGAGCTGGCCGGCGCGCCCTTCGAGGCGATGGGCGTGTCGCTGGTGTTCCATCCACGCAACCCCTACGTGCCGATCGTCCACATGAACGTGCGCATGCTGGCGGCCTTGCCGTCCGGCGGCGAGCCGGTCTGCTGGTTCGGCGGCGGCATGGACCTCACGCCCTGCTACGGCTTCGAAGACGACGCGGTGCATTTCCACACCGTCTGCCGCGATGCGCTCGCGCCCTTCGGCGAGGACAAGTACCCGCGCTTCAAGACCTGGTGCGACGAGTATTTCTTCCTCAAGCACCGCAACGAGCAGCGCGGCATCGGCGGCATCTTCTTCGACGACTTCGCCGAGGGTGGGGTCGACAACGGCTTCGCGCTGATCCGCTCGGTCGGTGGTGCCTTCCTGCCGGCCTACCTGCCGCTGGTGGAACGCCGCCGCGGCATGGCCTGGGGCGAGCGCGAACGCGCGTTCCAGCTCTACCGGCGCGGCCGCTACGTCGAGTTCAACCTCGTGTGGGACCGCGGCACGCACTTCGGGCTGCAGTCGGGCGGCCGCACCGAATCGATCCTGCTGTCGATGCCGCCGCAGGCGAGCTGGGCCTACCGCCGCGAGCCCGAGCCGGGGTCGCCCGAGGCGGCGCTCTACAGCGACTTCATCGTGCGCCGCGCGTGGCTGCCGTGAACGCTTCGAAGAACGCGCCGCGCATCGGCGTGTTCGGCGGCGCCTTCGATCCGCCGCACGATGCCCACGTGGCGCTCGCGCGGGCGGCGCTCGAGCAGCTGGGCCTCACGGCGCTCTATGTCTTTCCGACCGGGCATGCCTGGCACAAGGTGCGCGAACTCACGCCGGCCAAGGACCGCCTCGCGATGGCGCAGCTGGCGTTCGGCGACATCCCGGGCGTGGTGGTCGATTCGCGCGAGATGTTGCGCGACGGCCCCACCTACACCATCGACACCCTGCACGAACTGCAGCAGGCGCAGCCCGACGCCGAGCTGGTGCTGGTCATGGGCGCCGACCAGGCGCGGGCCCTGCCGAGCTGGCACGGCTGGCAGGATATACTCGCGGTCGCTACTATTTCTGTAGCGTATCGCGCACTATCGACGGCCGACACCGCCCGTTTTGATCCGAATACGCTGCCCGGCCTCCCGGCCGGCGCGCGTTTCGAGGCGCTCGAACTGCCTGCCATGGACATCAGCGCCACCGACATCCGGCGGCGTGCGTCGCTGGGCGAGGAGATTTCCTCACTGGTTCCGTCCACGGTTGCACGCTATATTGACCAACACTTCCTCTATCGCTCTGCCTGATGACCACTGAAGCCGCCGCCAAGAAAGACACCCAGAAACTCCAGCGAGCCATCATCGATGGGCTCGAAGACGTCAAGGCGCAGGACATCCAGGTATTCGACACCGAGCATCTCTCGCCGCTGTTCGAGCGCGTGATCGTGGCCTCGGGCACCTCGAACCGCCAGACCAAGGCGCTGGCCGCGAGCGTGCGCGACGCGGTGCGCGATGCCGGCTTCGGCAAGCCGCGCGTGGAGGGCGAGGAAAACGGCGAGTGGATCATCGTGGACTGCGGACAGGCCGTCGCGCACATCATGCAGCCGGCGATCCGCCAGTACTACCACCTCGAGGAAATCTGGGGCGACAAGCCCGTGCGCCTGAAGCTCGGCGCCAGCAAGCCGGCCCGTGCCTCCGAGGACAAGGAAGCCAAGCCCGCGGCCGCCAAGGCGCCGACCTCGCTGCGCCGCGCGAGCGCCGCCAAGACCGCGATCCGCGCCGCCGAGCGCGAGGCCAAGGAAGCCAAGGCCGCGCCGAAGAAGGCGGCGGGCAAGACCGGCGCGAAGACCGCCGCGAAGAAGGCACCTGCCAAGAAGGCCCCGGTGGTGGTGGTCGGCAAGCCGGTGGCCAAGAAGGCCGCCGCCAAGACGGGCGCGAAGCCGGCGGCCAAGCCCGCGGCGAAGAAGGCGCCCGCGCGCAAGACCGCTTCGCGCGGCGCATGAAGCTGCTGGTGGTCGCAGTCGGGCAGCGCATGCCCGACTGGGCACAGACTGCCTGGGACGATTACGCCAAGCGCTTCCCGCCCGAACTCAAGCTCGAACTGCGCGCGGTCAAGACCGAGCCGCGCGGTTCCAAGTCGCTCGAGACCCTCTACGCCGCCGAACGCGAACGCATCGAGGCCGCCATCGCGCGCGGCATGCGCATCGTGGTGCTCGACGAGCGCGGCACCGCGCTGACCACCAAGGCCCTGGCCGCGCGGCTGCAGAGCTGGCAGGGCGAGGGCGACGACGTCGCGCTGGTGATCGGCGGCCCCGACGGGCTCGACCCGGCCTTCAAGGCCGCGGCCCACGAGCGCATCCGCCTGTCCGACCTCACGCTGCCGCATGCGATGGCGCGCGTGCTGCTGGTGGAGCAGCTCTACCGCGCATGGTCGGTCAACGCGGGCCATCCCTACCACCGCGAATGAGCGGCTCGTCGAGCCGCCGCGCGACGAGGACCTCGCCGCGTTCCTCCATCGACCCCGTCTTTTCTTCCGCTTCACAGAGACGACCGCCGTGCCGACCATCCCGACCTTCCTCTACCTCGCCTCGCAGAGCCCGCGCCGTGCCCAGTTGCTCGGCCAGCTCGGCGTGCGCCATGAACTGCTGCTGGCCGCCGACGATGAAGATGCCGAGGCGCTCGAGACCGTGCTGCCCGGCGAATCGCCGACCGCCTACGTGCAGCGCGTGACGGCGCTCAAGCTCGATGCCGCCGTGGCGCGCCTGCGTCGCCGCGGCCTGGCCGACGCGCCCGTGCTGTGCGCCGACACCACCGTGGCGCTGGGGCGCACCATCCTCGGCAAGCCCGAGGACGCGCGCGATGCCGATCGCATGCTCGCGCTGCTGTCGGGCGCCACGCACCGCGTGCTGACCGCCGTGGCGCTGCAGCAGGGCCGCCGCCGGCAGGCCGCGCTCAGCGTGTCGCGCGTGCGTTTCGCGCCCATGAGCCGCGCGCAGATCCGCCGCTACGTCGAAGGCGGCGAGCCGCTGGGCAAGGCCGGTGCCTATGGCATCCAGGGCGCGGCGGCTGCCTTCGTCGAGCACATCAGCGGCTCCTATTCGGGCATCATGGGCCTCCCCATGTTCGAGACCGCGCAACTGTTGCGGCGCGCCGGTTTCCCCACTTGAGACAACCGAGACAACCGAGAACTCCATGCAAGACATCCTGATCAACTGGTCCCCGCAGGAGACCCGCGTGGCGGTGGTCGAGCACGGCGCGGTGCAGGAGCTGCACGTCGAGCGCACGCTCGAGCGCGGACTGGTCGGCAACATCTACCTGGGCAAGGTCTCGCGCGTGCTGCCGGGCATGCAGTCGGCCTTCATCGACATCGGGCTCGAACGCACCGCCTTCCTGCACGTGGCCGACATCGTGGCCCCGTTCACGCCGGGCTCGCGGCCCAGCGCCGCGCCGGCCGAACGCGACCACCGCAACGGCGGCACCATGGTGCCGATCGAGAAGCAGGTGTTCGAGGGCCAGTCGCTGCTGGTGCAGGTCATCAAGGATCCGATCGGCACCAAGGGCGCGCGGCTGTCGACGCAGATCAGCATCGCGGGCCGGCTGCTCGTGTTCCTGCCGCAGGACAACCACATCGGCGTGTCGCAGAAGATCCCGGCCGACCTGCGCGATGCGCTGCGCTCGCGCATGCTCGCGCTGATCGAGGCCGCCGCGGCCGCCGACAGCGGCGGCGTGGTGCCCGAGAACACCGGCGGCTTCATCCTGCGCACCAACGGCGAGGACTCGACCGACGCCGAGCTCGCCGACGACATCGCCTACCTGCGCAAGACCTGGTCGCGCATCCGCGAGGCCTCGACGCGGCTGCCGCCGATGTCGCTGCTGCACCAGGACCTGAGCCTGCTGCAGCGCGTGCTGCGCGACCTCACCACCGAGGACACGCAGACCATCCGCATCGATTCGCGCGAGCAGTTCGAGCTGCTGCTGAAGTTCGGTCTCGAGTTCATGCCCAAGGCGTCCGGCAAGCTGCAGCACTACCGCGGCGAGCGGCCGATCTTCGACCTCTATTCGGTCGACGAGGAGATCGCGCGCGCGCTGGGGCGCCGGGTCGATCTCAAGTCGGGTGGCTACCTCGTGGTCGACCAGACCGAGGCGCTGACCACCATCGACGTGAACACCGGCGGCTTCGTCGGTGCGCGCAACTTCGACGACACCATCTTCAAGACCAACCTCGAGGCGGCGCAGGCCATCGCGCGCCAGCTGCGGCTGCGCAACCTGGGCGGGATCATCATCGTCGACTTCATCGACATGGCGCGCGACGACCACCGCGAGCAGGTGCTTGGCGAGTTCCGCAAGCAGCTCGCGCGCGACCGCGTGAAGACCACGGCCGGCGGCTTCTCGCAGCTCGGCCTGGTCGAGATGACGCGCAAGCGCACGCGCGAATCGCTGGCCCACATGCTGTGCGAGCCCTGCGTGGCCTGCGGCGGCCAGGGCATCGTGAAGACCGCGCGCAGCGTGGCCTACGACGTGATGCGCGAGATCCTGCGCGAGGCGCGGCAGTTCACGCCGCGCGAGTTCCGCATCGTCTCGTCGCCGCAGGTGATCGAGCTGTTCCTCGACGAGGAGAGCCAGCACCTGGCCGGGCTCAGCGACTTCATCGGCAAGCCGATCTCGCTGCAATCCGAGCCGGCGATCGGGCAGGGGCAGTACGACATCGTGCTGCTCTGAGCCTTCGGGCACTTAGCGCCGCGACTCGCGCCCCTGGCGCATCCCGATGCTGGCGAGCGCCGCCAGCACCAGCAGCACGGCCATCGCGAGCAGGCCGTTCTTCGTGCTGCCCGTGCTCTGCTCGATCCATCCCATCACCGATGGCCCGATGAAGCCGCCCAGCAGGCCGCAGGTGTTGACCAGCGCCAGCCCGCCCGCGAGCGCCACGCCGGCCAGGCGCGAGGAAGCGAACAGGAAGATCACCGACTGCACCACGAAGAACATCGAGCCCGTGAGGCAGAAGCCCGCGAGCGCGACGGACGGGCTCGCGAAGGCCGCGATGCCCAGCCCCACGGCCATGGCGACCAGCCCGATCAGCAGCAGCAGGCGCCCGCGCTGCGGCGTGACCGCGAGCCGCGGCAGCGCGATCGCGCCGACCGCGGCGGCGACCCAGGGCAGCGAGTTGAGCGAGCCGATCTGCAGCGGCGTGAGCTTGCCGTAGGTCCCGATGATGCTCGGCAGGAAGAAGATCACCGTGTAGATGCTGATCTGGTGGCAGAAGTAGACGAAGATCGCGAGCCAGATCTGCTTGTCGACCAGGCAGGCACGGAACGATTCGCCGACCTGGCCATGGGCCGCGTCCTCGGCGCGTTCGGCGGCGAGGCCCTGCTCGATCGCCCGGGCCTGCGCAGGCGTGAGCCAGCTCGCATCGGCCGGCCCGTCGGGCAGCTTGCGCCAGACCACGAAGGCCAGCGCCACGGCCGGCAGCCCCTCGATCACGAACATCCACTGCCAGCCGTGCCAGCCCAGCAGGCCGTCCATCTGCAGCAGCGCGCCGCCGACCGGGCCGCTGAGGATGTTGGCGATGCACACGCCGAGCAGGAAGTAGCCGGTGGCGCGTGCCCGGTCCTTGCGGCCGAACCAGTAGTTCAGGTAGAGCATCACGCCCGGGAACAGGCCGGCCTCGGCCGCGCCGAGCAGCACGCGCATCACGTAGAACGAGGTCTCGCCCGTGACGAAGGCCATGCCGGCCGACAGCAGGCCCCAAGTGATCATGATGCGCGCGATCCACCAGCGCGCGCCCACGCGGTGCATCACCAGGTTGCTCGGCACCTCGAGCAGCGCGTAGCTCAGGAAGAACAGGCCCGCACCCAGGCCGTAGGCCGCGGCCGAGATGCCGATGTCGACCGCCATGTGGCTCTTGGCGAGCGCGATGTTCGTGCGGTCGATGAAGCTGATCACGTAGGCCAGCACCAGCAGCGGCATCAGCTTGCGGAAGATCAGCGCATTGAGCGAGGCCTGCTCGTCGGTGGTGGCCGTGTCGGCCGCGGGCCCGAGACGGGCGCCGGGGAGGGAGGTGTGTGCCATCGGTGTCTCTCTCTGAAGTCTTGTTCTGGTGAAGGAATGCAGCGGCGCGCCGGCCGAGCGGCGGCGCTGCGGGGCGATGGAGGGGGGCTAGAAGTCGACCTTCGCCGCGCCCTTGAGGCCGAGGATCTCGCGCGCCTCGTCGGGTGTCGCGATGTCGATGTTCAGCGCCTCGAGCACGGCGCGGATGCGCAGCACCTGCTCGGCGCTCGAGGCGGCGAGCCGGCCCGGGCCGATCCACAGCGAGTCCTCGAGGCCGACGCGCACGTGCGAGCCCATGGCCGCGCCGATGGTGGCCAGCGGCAGCTGGTTGCGGCCGGTGCCGAGGATCGACCACTGGAAGCGGTCGCCGAACAGGCGCGCCGCGGTGCGGTGCATGTGCATCAGGTCCTCGGGGTCGGCGCCGATGCCGCCGAGGATGCCGAACACCGTCTGCACGAACACCGGCGCGCGCACCAGGCCGCGGTCCATGAAGTGGCGCAGGTTGTTGAGGTGGCTGACGTCGTAGCACTCGAACTCGAAGCGCGTGCCGTTGGCCTCGCCCAGGCGCAGGATGTTCTCGATGTCGGCGAAGGTGTTCTTGAAGATCAGGTTGCGGCTGTTCTCGAGGTGCTCGCGCTCCCAGTCGTGCTTGAAGGACTTGAAGCGCTCGAGCATCGGGAACAGGCCGAAGTTCATCGAGCCCATGTTGAGCGAGGCCAGCTCGGGCTTGAAGGTGGTGGCCGGGCGCATGCGCTCCTCGACGCTCATGTGCGGGCTGCCGCCGGTGGTGATGTTGATCACCGCGTCGGTGGCGGCCTTGATCTTCGAGAGGAAGGGGCGGAACAGGTCCGGGTCCTGCGAGGGGCGGCCGTCCTTCGGATCGCGCGCGTGCAGGTGCAGGATCGCGGCGCCGGCGCGGGCCGCCTCGATCGAGGCAGCGGCGATCTCGTCGGCCGTCACCGGCAGGTGCGGCGACATGCTCGGCGTGTGGATCGCGCCGGTGGGGGCGCAGGTGATGATGGCTTTGGTGCGGGTGGCCATGGATGGGATTCGGGTGAGGTCGGGAAGAGAGGAAGAGGGAGGGTCAGCTCAGCGCCTGCGTGTGGCCGTCGACCACGAGTTCCTGGCCGGTGACGCTGGCCGCCAGGTCGCTGGCGGCGAACAGCACCATGTTCGCGATGTCGCCGGCCGTCACCATGCGATTGAGCGCGGACTGCGAGGTGTAGATGCGCGTGACTTCCTCGATGGGCTTGCCGAGCGCCTGGGCCTTGGCGGCGATCACGGCGCGGATGCGCGGCCCGTCGACCGCGCCCGGCAGGATCGCGTTGACGCGGATGCCGTCGGGGCCGAGTTCGAGCGCGAGCGTCTTGGTGAAGCCGATCACGGCCCACTTCGAGGCCGCGTAGGGCGAGCGCCCCGGCATGCCGAGGTGGCCGGCGGCCGAGGACAGGTTGACGATCGAGGGATTGCGGCCCTGGCGCAGCCGCGGCACCGCGAGCCGGGCGCAGAGGAACTGGCCCGTGATGTTGACCGCCAGCGTGCGGTTCCAGTCGTCGAGCGACAGGGTCTCGACGCCGCCGGTCGGGCCGGCCACGCCGGCGTTGTTGACCAGCACGTCGAGGCCGCCGAGCTCGCGGTCCGTGGCTTCGAACAGCCGGGCCACCTGTTCCTCGCTCGAGACGTCGGCGAGGCAGCTGCCGACCTCGGGCAGCTCGGCCGACAGCCGGTCCAGGCCCTCGGCCTGCACGTCGCAGGCGAAGACACGGGCGCCGGCCGCGGCGAAGGCACGCACGATCTCGAGGCCGATGCCGCTGGCGCCCGCGGTGACGAGCACGCGTTGGCCGGCGAGGGAATTTCCGTTCCACATTCTGAATAGCTCCTTGGGGTGTGACAGTGAACGGTCGGCATCGTAGATCTGTGATCACAGATATCGCATAGGGTATACCCCGAACCGTATACTCCGCGGCATGGAGCTCTCCGACCTCGTCACCCCGCTCAAGCGCCAGACGCTCAGCGCCAACGTCTACGACCAGTTGCGCGACCTCGTGATGAGCGGGCAGATGATGCCGGGCGAGCAGATCTCGCTGCGCAGCGCCGCTGCGGCGCTCGGCGTGAGCGTGATGCCGGTGCGCGAGGCGATGCAGCGGCTGGTGGCCGAGCAGGCGCTCGAGCTGACGCCCAGCCGCACCCTGCGCGTGCCGCGCATGACGGCCGCGCAGTTCAAGGAGATCACGGTGATCCGCACCAACCTCGAGGGGCTGGCGACCGAGGCGGCGGCCGCGGCGGTCGGCACCGTGGCGCTGCGCGAGATCGCCGAGCGCCACGATGCCTTCGTCGCCGAGATGAAGGCGGCGAGCCCCGATGGCTCGAGGCTGGTCACCTTCAACAAGGAATTCCACTTCGCGGTCTATGCCGCGGCCGACATGCCGATGCTGCTGCAGATGATCGAGGCGCTGTGGCTGCGCATCGGGCCGATCCTCAACTACGACCTGCGCGCCGGCTCGCGCCGCGTGGGCGAGAAGACGGGGGTGGTGCACCATGCGGCGCTGCTCGCGGCGCTCAAGCGGCGCGATGGCGCCAAGGCCCGGGCCGCGCTCGAGGGCGACATCCGCAGCGCGGCCGAGTTCATCCTCTCGGCGGGCGTGCTGGTGGCGGAGGGCGTTTCAAGGCCGGCGTCACCCGGCGGCCGGGATCAGAGTGTCGGGTCCTGACCCGCGGCGGCGCTGCGCACCGCGTTCGTCTGCAGCCGCGCATAGAGGCCGTCGAGCGCCATCAGCTGCGCGTGCGACCCCTGCTCGGCCACGCGGCCCTGTTCCATCACGATGATGCGGTCGGCATGCTGGATGGTCGACAGCCGGTGCGCCACGATCAGCGTGGTGCGGTTCTGCATCAGGCGCTGCAGGGCGTCCTGCACCAGGCGCTCGGATTCGGTGTCGAGGGCCGAGGTGGCCTCGTCGAGCAGCAGCACCGGCGCATCCTTGTAGAGCGCGCGCGCGATCGCGAGGCGCTGGCGCTGGCCGCCCGAGAGCTGGGTCGCGTTGTGGCCCAGCACCGTGTCGATGCCCTGGGGCAGGCCCTCGACGTGGGTGCTGAGGTTGGCGGCCGCGATGCAGGCCAGCACGCGGTCGCGGTCGATCTCGGCGTCGGCGCCCAGCGCCACGTTGGCCGCCAGGGTGTCGTTGAGCATCACCACGTCCTGGCTCACCATGGCGAACTGCGAGCGCAGGCTCTTGAGCTCCCATTCCGAGATGTCGTGGCCGTCGAGCAGCACCTGGCCGCCGCTGGGCAGCACGAAGCGCGGCAGCAGGTTCATCAGCGTGGTCTTGCCCGAACCCGAGGGGCCGACGAAGGCCACGTTCTGGCCCGGCTCGATGGCGATGCTCACGCCGTCGAGGGCGGGGCGTTCGTCGTCGCCGCGGTAGTTCACGCGCGTGTCGCGGAACTCGATGCGGCCCTGGGCATGCGCCATGCCGAAGCTGCCCTGCGGCTCGGTCGGCACCTCGTCGACCAGCGCCAGGCCGCGCTCGAGGGCGGCCAGGCCGCGGGTGATCGGGCCGGCCACTTCGGCGAGGCGCCGGATCGGCGCGATCAGCATCAGCATCGCCGTGATGTAGGCGACGAAACCGCCGACCGTGAAGCCCTGCTTGCCGCTCTGCCAGAGCGCGATCATCACCACCACCGACAGCGCCAGCGAGGCCATCATCTGCGTGAGCGGGGTGGTCGCGGCCTGGGCGATGGTGGACTTCACGGCCAGCCGGTTGAGCTTCTGGCTCAACTGCTCGAAGCGTTGGGCCTGGGCCGTTTCGGCGCCATGCAGGCGCACCATGCGGTGGGCCAGCACGTTCTCTTCCACCACGTAGGCCAGCTCGTCGGTGGCCTGCTGGCCCTGCTGCGTCAGCTTGTAGAGGCGCTTGGAGAACACCTTCATGATCCAGGAGATGCTCGGTACCAGGAAGGCCACGATCAGCGTGAGCTTCCAGTTCAGATAGACCAGGTAGCCCAGCAGCGCCACCAGCGTGAAGCCGTCGCGCGACAGTCCCAGCAGCGCCTGCACCAGCAGCATCGCGCCGGTCTGCACTTCATAGACCACGGTGTTCGACAACGTGCTGGCCGACTGGCGCGCGAACAGCGCGAGTTCGGCGCCCAGCAGCCGGTCGAACAGCACCTTGCGCAGCCGCTGCATGCCTTCGTTGGCGATGCGCGAGAGCGCGTACTGCGAGATGAACTGGGCGATGCCGCGCACCGCGAACAGCAGCAGCACGGCGGCCGGCACGAACCACAGCGGCATTTCGCCGCGCGTGAAGCCGCGGTCGAGCAGCGGCTTGAGGAGGGCAGCCATCAGCGGCTCGGTGATGGCGGCCAGCATCGCGCCGCTCAGTCCCAGCGCCCACCACTGGCGCGAGCCGCCGAACCAGGTCATGAGCCGCGCCAGCCGGCGCATCAGGGGAGGGCGTGCGGCTTCGCTGCCGGGGGGTGTCTGCATGGCGGCGGATTCTACGGGGCGGGTCGGAACACCCTTTCAGCCGCCCGGGCCGGTGCTTCGGACCGCTTTCCTGAAGCATTTTGAATGTAGGACCCGGCCCCGCATGGAACGTTTTGCCATGGCGCCATCAAAGCAATGTGTACCATGTGGCCCCGTTACAAGGGGAGAAACTTTTTCAACCCGAGATCTCTCCGAAACCGCATGAACAAGCCGTTGCAAGCCCTCTCTCCAACTCCTTCTTCATCGCTTTTGGGTCGCCGCACGGTCATTGCGGCCCTGGCTGCCTCCCCCGTTTTGCCCGCACTCGCCCAGTTCAAGGTCGAGGTGTCGGGCGTGGGGCTGACCCAGTTGCCCATCGCGCTCGTGCCGTTCCGCGGCCAGGATTCCTCGCCGCAGAAGATCTCCGAGATCGTCCAGGCCGACCTCGAGCGCAGCGGCCAGTTCCGCGGCGTCGATGCCTCGGGCCAGGCGCTCGACGAGGGCTCGCGTCCTGATTTCTCCGTCTGGCGCCAGCGCACCGCCGACTCGCTCGTGGTCGGCAGCGTCACGCGCCTGGCGGACGGCCGCTACGACGTGCGCTTCCGTCTCTGGGACGTGGTGCGCGGCCCGAACGGCGGCGACCTCGGTGGCCAGAGCTACATCGTTCCGCAGGGCGACCTGCGGCTCGCCTCGCACCGCATCGCCGACTACGTCTACGAGAAGCTCACGGGCGACAAGGGCATCTTCTCGACCCGCATCGCCTACGTGACCAAGGGCGGCAGCCGCTACTCGCTGTGGGTGGCCGATGCCGACGGCGAGAACGCGCAGGCCGCGCTGGCCAGCCCCGAGCCGATCATCTCGCCGGTCTGGTCGTCCAACGGCCAGCAGCTGGCCTACGTGTCCTTCGAATCGCGCAAGCCCGTGGTCTACGTGCACAACGTGGCCAGCGGCCAGCGCCGGCTGGTCGCCAACTTCCGCGGTTCCAACAGCGCGCCGGCCTGGGCGCCCGACGGCAGCACGCTCGCCGTCACGCTGAGCCGCGACGGCGGCTCGCAGCTCTACACCATCCCGGCCAGCGGCGGCGAGCCGCGCCGGTTGACCCAGAGCGCGAGCATCGACACCGAACCGGTCTACTCGGCCGACGGCAGCACCATCTATTTCGTGAGCGACCGCGGCGGCGCGCCGCAGATCTACAAGATGGGTGCCAACGGCGGCAACCCGACCCGGGTCACCTTCAGCGGTACCTACAACATTTCTCCTTCCGTCAGCGCCGACGGCCGGTGGTTGGCCTACATCTCCCGTGTGGGAGGGGCCTTCAAACTCCATGTGATGGAGTTGGCCAGCGGCAATGTCACCGCCATCACCGACACCTCGGCGGACGAGAGTCCGAGTTTTGCCCCCAATAGCAAGCTGATCGTCTACGCCACGCAACTGCAAGGTCGCGAAGCCCTCATGACGACCACGCTGGACGGAAAAATAAAGGCACGGCTGGCGGGTCAGGCAGGAGACATCAGGGAACCGGACTGGGGTCCGTTTCAAAAGCAATGATTAGGTTTATCTGAGGAGTTCGAAATGTTGAAACGTACGATTTATTCGCTGGCCATCGTGGCGCTGATCGCAGGCTGCTCGTCGGGCACCAAGCTCAACGAAACGCCCGTGACCGACCGCACCGGCACCACCGGTGGCGCCGGCAACCAGGGCGCGACCACTTCCGTGGCGCCCGTCACGATCGATCCTAATGCCGGCACCGCGCAAGGCCCGGTGGGCGTCGAGCGCATCGTGTTTTTCGACTACGACAGCTACACGGTGAAGCCCGAGTTCCAGTCGCTGATCGACGGCCATGCCCGTTTCCTCAAGGCCAACGCACAGCGCCGCATCTCGATCGAAGGCCACACCGACGAGCGCGGCGGCCGCGAGTACAACCTCGCGCTGGGGCAGAAGCGTTCGGAAGCCGTGCGCCGCGCGCTCACGCTGCTGGGCGTGAACGACAGCCAGATCGAAGCCGTGAGCTTCGGCAAGGAAAAGCCCGCCGTGACCGGCGCGGGTGAAGAAGTCTGGGCGCAGAACCGTCGCGCCGAAATCCGCTACACCCGGTGATGCGACCCGCCCAACGCGCTCTGTGGCGTGGCGCGGCCCTGGCGGCCGCCCTGTTGTGCGCCTCGGCCGGATCGCAGGCCGCGCTGTTCGAGGATGACGAGGCCCGCAAGGCCATCCTCGACCTGCGCCAGCGCGTGGAGGCCGTGCGCCAGCAGACCGATCAGCGCCTGAGCGACGAGAACGGCCAGTTGCGGCGCAGCCTGCTCGACCTGCAGACGCAGATCGAGCAGATGCGCGGCGACCTGGCGCGCATGACCGGCCAGAACGAACAGCTCACGCGCGCCGTGAGCGACCTGCAGTCCAAGCAGACCACCATCGACGACCGGCTCAAGCAGAACGAGCCCTCGAAGGTCACGGTCGATGGCCGCGAGTTCAACGCCGATCCGCGCGAGAAGGCCGACTTCGAAGCCGCGCTCGGCGTGTTCCGCGCCGGCCAGTTCGCCCAGGCCCAGACCGCCTTCGCCGAGTTCGTCAAGCGCTACCCGCAAAGCGGCTACAACGCATCGGCCCTGTTCTGGCTCGGCAACGCCCAGTACGCCACGCGCAACTACAACGAGGCCATCGCCAACTTCCGTTCGATGCTCTCGCTCGCGCCCGACCATGCCAAGGCTCCCGAGGCCGTGCTGTCGATCGCGAACTGCCAGATCGAGCTCAAGGACACGCGCGCCGCGCGCCGCACGCTGGAAGACCTGACCAAGGCCTACCCGCAATCGGAAGCCGCGCAGGCCGGCCGCGAGCGTCTCTCGCGACTGCGCTAGTGCCGGCGGAGCCCTCCGCTTGAGCGCCGTTCACGAGCCCGTCTCCACGATCGAGCCGGCGACTGCCCCCGAGGCAGTCGCCGGTTTTGTCGCGTCTGGCGACGACGCGATGGCACCCGATTTCGCGCGCCGCTTCGGCGGCCTCGAGCGCCTGTACGGCGTGAGCGGCGCCGCGCGCATCCGCAACGCGCACGTGCTCGTCGTGGGCATCGGCGGCGTCGGATCGTGGGCCGTCGAAGCGCTGGCGCGCAGCGGGGTGGGGCGGCTCACGCTGATCGATCTCGACCACGTGTCCGAGTCGAACATCAATCGCCAGATTCACGCGCTCGACAGCACCGTGGGCCAGGCCAAGGTCGAGGCCATGCGCGAGCGCATCACGCAGATCAATGCCGAGTGCCGCGTGCTGCCGATCGACGAGTTCGTCGAGCCCGACAACTGGCCCGCGCTGCTCGAAGCCGCGCAGGCCGCCAACGGCCCCGTGCATGCCGTCATCGACGCCTGCGACCAGGTGAAGGCCAAGCTCGCGATGGCCGCCTGGGCCCGCGGCGTCGCACGCGGCACCGACTTCATCACCGTCGGCGCGGCGGGCGGCAAGCGGCTCGCCCACAAGGTCGACATCGACGATCTCTCGCAGGTCACGCACGACCCGCTGCTCGCGCAACTGCGGCAACGCCTGCGCAAATCGCACGGCGCGCCGCGCGAGGGTCGCAAGATCGGCGTCACGTGTGTCTTCAGCCGCGAGAGCGTGGCCCCGCCCGATGCTTCGTGCGCCATCGAGAGCGGCGACGGTTCGCTCAACTGCCATGGCTACGGATCGGTGGTCAGCGTGACCGCGACCTTCGGCCAGTGCGCGGCGGGGTGGGTTCTCGATCGGGTGGCTGCAAATACCACGCTATAATCTCGGGCTTTGCCGCGTTTGACACAGCGGCGAAGCACCAAGAAGAACAAGAACGAGGAACACCCTTCCAGGGGAAACCGAATTCGGGACGTTAGCTCAGTTGGTAGAGCAGCGGACTTTTAATCCGTTGGTCACTGGTTCGAATCCAGTACGTCCTACCAGAACCAGATCCAGATCCATCGATATTCGAATGGGTCCGACAGCCCTAAGTGAGTCAATCACTTAGGGTATTTTTTTGTCCGCTTGCGCATGCTTGAAGCCAGTGATTTCGTTGGGACGAGTGCTGGTATTCGGCCGCGGGGGCTGATGGCTTGGCCTGTGGGAGCGGCGCGTGTGGGCTTCGCTTCATGCGCAGCGATTCGGCTTCAGCGCGAGCTTTCTCGGCAAGAAAATGCAGGAGGTCCGGATGCACGAAGATCCAACTCCGGCCGATCCTGAGGCCTGGGATCTCACCCGTTCGCGTCATTTCTTCCACGCGCTCAGCTGTGCAGTGCAGTAGCTCGGCACATTGATCTACCGTGATGACCTTGGTGGACGCTGCTACGCAGTCGGGTTCGCATTGATGGTTCGCACGGCAGCTGCAGTGGGTAGCCTTTGGCGGAGCTGCGAACCGACTCACCGAGCTCTTTTCTCGTCCATAGCAAGTCGGCAAGGCTTTCGCTGGGTGATCCCGGAGATTCGCCCAAGCTAATCGCTTCCCTGATGCCGTGCAGCGCGAGGAACTCGCCAGCCTTGTGAAGAGAACCGCCGAGAGTGTCAACATCAAGGATCAGTCGTCCGCGAGAAAACTTTCAGTTTCGATCCCCGAATACACGCCTGGCGGGGTGGTCAACGCCGGTGTTCAATGTCTGCTGGAGACGTGATCTTGCGCGCCACTGGCCGAGGCGCGGGTGATGCGACTGGAGATCGCTCGTGCCAGTGCGACTAACCCTGCACTTGTTTGAAGTTCGTCTGCTTGCGGAGCGACGGCCTGGTCGACTTGCGTCGAGCGGGCTCGCGTGTCGGCATAGGCGCCAAACTGCGCGATCGTGATCTGGTTCACCCGGTCGACGTACAAGCGTTGACCAAAGCGACCTAACGCGTACACCGCACCTTCAGTGTCCATCGCGTGCCACCAGTAGTCCCCATAGCCAGTTGCAGGGCGGCCTGCGCGCGCGAGGCGCTCCTGGTTGGCCGCTGAAGGCGTTGCAAGGATACGGGCGACGACCAGGGATGGGACGACCTGTCGACTTCCGGCGCGGCCCTCGTTGCGTACCAGTTCGCCAAAGCGCGCGGCGTCGCGCAGAGTGCTTGACAGACCGCCTGCGGCAAACTCGGTGCCTAGGGAGTCCAGCGTGTAGTAGGCGTCGTCCTGTGCTCCCATTGGCTGCCAGATTCGCTCGGAAGCGAGTTGCGCCAAAGAGCGTCCGGTGACACGCCGCAGTGCCCAGGCCACAGCCTCCGTGGCACTGTTCTGGTAATAGAAAACGCTGCCATGCGGTGCCTCAACCGGGCGGGGTGCGATCTTGAGAAAGTCGTAGATCGTTCCCGGCATCCCTTCGCGCGCAGGCAACAGTCCTGCTGCAGTGAACAGTCCGATATCCGGCGGCAGTTGCGGCGGATACGCAAGCGCGACTTCCATGTTCAGGTTTTGCTGCACGGTCGCCTTGCCAAGGGGGTTCTCGCCTAGCTCGGGTACATATCGAGACAGCGGAGCGTTTGGGTCCAGCCGGCCCTCGTGAATCAACTGCGCCGCGAGTAGGCCGACAACCGACTTTGCCATGGATGCCCAGCCGTGCATGTCTCGCTTCTTCATCCCGCCGAGGTAGCGTTCGTAGACCACGCGACCGCGATGCAACACGATCAGCCCGTCGACCACATTGCCGGCCAAATATTGTTCGAACGTTGCCGTGCGCCCCCCGGGAAGTTCCAGCGTCATGCCCTCGAGCGGCAGCTCCTCGCCGGCTGTAGGTAGCGCGGCGGCGGTTTCAGCGCTGCTAACGCCTGCTGTTGGGCCTACCTCGCGTGCGTTGCGCAACGACCAACGCAAATACGGGGGAGAAAGCCAGTTAGCGCGCGTGACGCGCTTGTCAGCAGGTGGCGGAAATCCTTGCATGATGCTGGTCGGGGTTGTGTCAAGACTTGCTGGCCGTGATTGAAGCGGGCCCACGTTCTGTTCTTCTGGAGAAGCATCTGCTGGCGCTGCGGCGGGCTGGGCCTGGGCGCCCGCGCCGAAGGCGAGGAAGACGGCCACGGCAAGTGAATGAAGAGCAAAGGTGGAGGTGGAGGTCAGCATGGAATGAAGGGAGGGATGCATGAGAACAGGGGTCAGAAGATGTGCCGGATGCCGAAGTCGTAGCCCATGGCACTGCGTGGGCGCCAGCCGCTGGTTGCCAGGTAGCCCGGATAGGGTGAATCGCTTGCGTTCGTCACGGAGCCGATGGCCTTGTCGTTCTGGCCGTCGCGGATACGAGCGCGTGCGAGCGTGGCGTATAGCGCCGTGCGGCGGGACAGGTGGTGCACATAGCCCAGTGCCCACTCACTAGCACTTGCGCCTTGTGCCGTATCTCCCGGCAGGCCGGTGCTGCCGGGCCGGTACTTCACGTGGCCGAAGGAGGCGCGGATGAGCCCGGGGCCCATAGGCACCGTGGCGCCCACGAGATAGCCGTTGTATTTGTCGGTGTGGTCCTGTGCCCAGGGCTGTGCCTGCGCGCGCCGGTGCCGCAGCTGCGACAGCTCGCCCAGCAGCTTGACCGGGCCGAAATCGTAGGTGGCGCTCAGGCTGACGGTCTTCAGCCGGTCTTCGCCGCCGGCATCGACGGGTGGCTTGGCCGCGGAACCCGAAGGCAGGCGGTCCTTATTGTCTTCACCGAGTGCCAGTGCCATGTTGAGAGGGCCCTTGGCGTAGCCGAAGCGTCCGCCCATGTAGCGCCCGCGCTCGTTCGTCGGCGTGAGCTCAGGGCTGTAATGGATGTTCTCGGGAAAGGCGTACTGCACCTGCCCATAGAAGCCGCCAAGGTTCGGCGGCAGGAAGTAGCTGATGCTGTTACTAGCCCGCGCGTAGTTGTCGCCAGCGGCCACGCCGGCCGGAGCGCCGCCCAGGAAGGTGGACGAAGCGCTGTTGACGCGCGCAATCACGGAAAGGCCCGCGCCCTGCACAGCGAACGGGTCGGCCAGCGAGTCATTGCGGAAGATCGGCGTGTAGTCCCGGCCCAGCCGCAGCTCGCCGAAGCCGCCCGACAGGCTTACCGTGGACCGCTTGGCGAACGAGGCTAGGGCCGTCTTCCCGTCGTCGTTGCCGATGTTCGACTCCAACCAGAAGCTCGCCGCCAGGCCGCCGCCTAGGTCTTCCGTGCCGCGAAAGCCCAAGCTGCTACCGCGGTAGCCACCGCGCGAGAGCGTGGTCTGGCTCTGCGTCACCCTCGGCACGCGCACCAGCAGGGCGGCAGAAGGGCGCCGCGGATCGAACGCCGGGCGGTACTCGCTGACTGTTTCGAAATGGCTGACGCCTGCGTCCACAACGCCGAACAGGGTCACCGATGACTGCGCCGAGGCCGTACCGGCGAGCGCCAGTAGGGCTAGGCCGAGTGGATGCCGCTTCTCGGGAAGAACGCGCGAGCGGAAGCAGAGGACACCGGCATCGGCGTCCTCGAAAGACGGGAAGTTCAAGGGGAGGTCTCCTGTGCGCCACTTCGGTGTTGAGTGGACTGGCGCGACTATCGAGCGACAGGGCGCTTAGGAGGAAATACCGTTTGCTGATGTGGCGCCATCGCTTTTTCTGATCGACGGTCAGATGTAGCAGTGCGCTGGCCGGCGAGCCACGGCCGTCATGAGCTTCGTGCACTCGGCGCGTCTGAACGGCCACGAGACGTACGCGTGCCTGAAGGATGTCCTCGCGCGGCCGCATCACGAGCCAGCGTCTGACGATCGTCACTTGAGCAGCGACTGAAGATGCGTGCATGCAGCCACTCCGCCACCTAGCAGTCACTGTCGTCCAATCCGCCGACAAGGCGTATCGCTGGCGCTTGGTGGAGCTCACCCCTGACGACAAGTGGACAGCGGTCGACGAGCAGCAGGGCGCCGAGAAGACCTACAGCGCGGCAATGGCGGCTGGCCTGGTGCAGCTGCAGGGGCTGGTCGAGGACCTAACGGTCGGACCGCGCGAGGAGGACCTAGAGACGCCGCCGCCCAAGCGGAAGGGCGGGCTGTTCGGGTTTGGCTTCGGAGTGCCGCGGGCGTAGTAGGGCGGCAGGTTCCGCCCCAGCGTGTTTCGGGGGCTACGGCTCAAGGCGGTAGACGAGCTTGGCGTTCGAGTCTTGCAAGAGCACATAGCTGCGCAGGAGATCGAAATCGTCCACGGTCATGCAGCCTGTGCCACCGAGCAAGTGTTCAAGGTTCTGATGGTCCGCTTGTACGAGGTCGCTGGCGAAGGAGAAGAGGTCAGGGCGCGTAGGCATGGGAACTTCCTTTCAAAGGAGCCAGCATGCCGGCCTCGCCGCAAAACCGCGAGCGGTGATTTGAGACGCGAATGCAATCTTGCTGGTCATGCGAGCGATCCCCGCTTGATTACTGTGCCGGCCGGAGAGCAGGCGTAAAAAAGCCCGCCAGAGCGGGCTTGCGGCTGTCGGATGCCGTTAGGCGATCTGGGCAGCAGGTGCCGATGCCAACTGCGCAGCTACCGGGCGGATCAACTCCATCGCGCCCTTTGCAAGCGCGTAGCCGCCGTGGTGGTCGTTCGCGCTTTGCAGCGCATTGGTGGCCGCCGCCTCACCCTCTAGGTATCGGGCTCTCGTTGAGGACTACAGCTTGGAGGCGTTTGACTTTGCGTCTCTGGCGTCGTCTCGGCGCTTTTTCTCGCCCAAGGGAAGATAACCAAAGATCACGACTGATCGGTCAATGCTGCCCGAACGTTCGGAGAGCGCAATCACCACGTTCGGGCCTCCCCAGGTACTTTCCTCCGAGCTCAGCACCGCGCCGCTGTTTGCAGTCACATGAGCAGTCTCGACCATATGGGCGGGGCCATATCGCTCGGCAAGGGTTGCCTTGAGGCGTTGATAGTTCTGATCGCGGCTAACGGCAAAAGTGATGAGCTGCACACGGCCATCGACGAAATTTACGTTGGCGCCGTCACGAGTAAAGTTCAGCGGCAACCCCCACAGTATTCCGACTGCGGGGTTTCCCGCGATGCTCTCGAGGCACACCGTTTTGGATTTGAACGCGGCTGCACCACGTGGGCAAGGCGGAATGGCTTCCCTCCGACCGCCTAGCTCAACGCCCATGACAGACGTTGGCTCTTGGGCCCATTGCGCTCCAGCGCCCAGAGCGACCGCTGACATAGCGACGCCAAGAAAAAAACTCTTCATCGATCCTCCGTTTTAAGACTTTTCGATCCGATACAGGCATTAGCCCAGGCTCAGTGCGAATCAGCGCTCCCAGGTATCAGGCGCTCGCTGAGCGGTCCGCATTGCTAAGCGAGGGGTGATCTTCGCGAGCGTGCCAGCGCATGGAACGCCGGTCAATCGGGCACCTCGTCACCATACCGCACCGCAACAATGGCGCGGCCAACGGCGGCGCGCGGCGTCGCGCCTTCCAACCAGGGACCGCGGCCTTCAGGCAGCCGACCGCCAGGCTTGCCGACGACGATCGCGCACCACTGCCAATTCTTCCCGGGCATTGGGGGGCACATGGATTGTGGTGTGTTCTCCGAAGGGCTGGCGCTCTCTGGCGCGTCGATGCCGTTGTGAAACGCACCTTCTATCTGCTCGTAGCTGCCAGCGACGCCGCAGCGTGTGGTGATGGTGTCGTCATCGCCGATTCCCACGACCGGCATGCGCGGACTTCAGCCGCAGCCATCGCGGGCAGAGCGGGTATGACTGCCAGCAAGAGGCGAGCGATCACAGCAAAGAGACCTCGCTATCGTCGGCCAACACCATCACCCCAGGTGTGTTGTCCGAAGATGTGCTCGAGGAGATGCCGCAGTCGATGGTCCAGCACGCGCTGCAGAACTTCGCGCTCGACAAGCCCGTGGGCGAGGGCCTCGGCGCGGCCGCGGCGCAGGGCCTGCTGGCCCGCGGTGCTGGTGCACGGCGCGCGCGTAGAGCTCGCTTCAGCGGCACCGGCACCGGCACCGGCTGCAGCAGGATGTCGAAGTTCAGCGGGGCGTCAGTGCTAGTCCTTGCAGCTTCGAATAGCGGAGGTTGACTCATCACAGAACGCCCCGTGGTTCGTGGGCAGGACTAGCTGCGAACGCTGACGCGATGATGGGCGGGAGCGCCGACGAGCATCAACGTTTAACCATGGCAGGTGGACAGTGAAACGGTAGTCTCTGTTCATGCGGTCACGAGATACCCTGGCAATCGTGCCTTGCTCAACGACTGCGAGGAGATCCGTTTCATGGCTACCTATGTCACGCGCGAAGACCTTGCCGCCCCAGCTACCTTGGCAGCATACGGGTATGACGCCGAGGAAGCGCAGAGCATTTTTGACAACGCATTGCCGATGCTGGGGTACACGGAGCTGCGCGCGTACACAGGGCGCGCTGCTGGCGTGCGCATCACTGGCGCGGGCGTGGCGGGAACTTTCCAGCGGGATACCTCCGACACGACCAGCGCGGACAACGGCGGCACGGTCATCGTGGACGCGACCGGCCGGCGATGGAAGCGGATCT
Source organism: Variovorax sp. 20P10.2.4 (assembly GCF_058244205.1). Classification (NCBI taxonomy): domain Bacteria; kingdom Pseudomonadati; phylum Pseudomonadota; class Betaproteobacteria; order Burkholderiales; family Comamonadaceae; genus Variovorax; species Variovorax sp. 20P10.2.4. Next base: position 10,236 of record NZ_JBZAYE010000014.1, on the reverse strand, counting down.
TCGACGGCGCAGTTGTTGTGGAGTGGTTCGGGGCCGTTCACGGTCGGGACAGCACGGTCGAGATTCAAGACGCGCTTAACTTCGCACGATCCTCCGGCATCCCAGAGGTCCTCTTGGTCCGCGACTACCTGATCACAAGCATCGAGGTTCCCGAAGGCGTGACGCTGAAGGGCTACGGAAATCGGTCGACCTATCAAAGCGGCACTTCCGGCCTGCCGTCGCGTGTTACGAAGAAAGCAGGCTCGACAGGTTGGGGCGTGAAACTCGCAGGCACGCGGGCCCGCATTGAAGGCGTGGGAATCTATTCGGAGGCTGGTGCTTCAGGAGGTGGGCTTTGGATAGCTGCAAATTACTGTAGCTTCATCCGTATCGCGTCAAACGGGCACAACGGCAAGGGCATCCACGTCGGAGCGCTGGCCGGCGACCGGTACATCAATTGCAACGGCTGGTACGGCGCTGAGATAACCGCATCGTTCAATTCAGACGTCGGGTTCTCAGTTGACGATCAATTCACGGCGTGGCCGTTGAATGACGTGAATGCCGGCATGCTGATTCAGGCCGAGTTTCGTTCCAATGGAAGCCACGGGGTGTACGTCGGTAACTGCTTCGCGAATGTCTTCCAGAGCGTCTTGACTGACCACAACACGGGTTACGGGGCCTACTTCGATGCCAAGAGCGCGAAGTGCACGCTGATCGGTAGCGATCTGGATGAGTCGAACACCTTGGGGCCGCTGTTCATCCACGCCCAGGCGCAATACCACACCGTCATCGGCGTGCCGGCGCTCTATACGAACAACAGCCCGAGTTCGAACGTGATGTCGTGGACGCGGAATGTGTTTAACCAGACCGACGTCGCGACTCGGCTCGCGGTGCGGCGGGGAGGTGACGCGGGAATCGGCACGGCCATCGTCGTTTCGAGTCGCTCCAATCGCCTGACGAATCGTGGTGTTTCCATAGACATGGAAACACCCATTAATGAGGGCGGAGATCCCCAGACCGGTGTTCGACTCATCGCCAAAGCCGGTCCCAACATCGTCTATGACCGGTTCGAGCTGCAGGTTCGGGAATCGGTGATGGTCACCGCATTCACTGTCGATCCTTCGAGTGGCGTGCACGCGCTGTATCCGGGGGCGGACAACACTTGGAATCTCGGCATCACGTCGTTTCGCTGGAAGGACTTCTACATGGGAGGCACGTTCTCACATACCGGTGCGAGCGCGGGATTCTTCGGCGCAACTCCCGTGACAAGGCCGACAGTGAGCGGGTCTCGTTCTGGGAATGCCGCGCTCGACAGCCTTGTGACTGCGCTGACGAATCTCGGACTCATCAACAACGGTACGACTGCATAGATATTTCCCTCGAATCCGCCGTGGCAGACCTCATCGTTGCCAACAACGCACTGACCTCTGCCGACGTACCATCATTCAGATCGATCGCCCCCGCCGCGAATCGATGTCGCCATCGCCACCTTGCGCATGTGATGAGCAATCCGCATGAAGTAGATGATGGTGTAGGCAAGCGACGCGACGAACACGAGCAGGCGATAAACGAAAGCGGGGTCCCGAAACGTGTCGTTCGTCAGCACATGCGGCAGTCCAAAGTGCATGAGGGTCGCCACCAGAAGATTGAGGGCCAGGACCTTGAATCCGATGGGAACCGCAATGACGCAATAGCGACGAACGAAGTCGCGCCCGGAAGCCGCACCGTTCGCGACAAATGCTTCGTGCGTGCCCACGAAGCTGATGGCGAGGGTGAGGGCGGCCTCGAAGAGCAAGGTCCAGTTTCGGTAGCCACCGAACCAGAGCGCTGAATAGTTCAGGATCACATAGAGCAGCGCCGCTGCCAGCATGTACTTGAGGCCATCGGTTTCATCGAGCCTGTCATGGACCAGATCGTCTCTGAGTTTTCGGGTGTTCCAGATGTGCATGCTCATGGGGATTTCGATGGCTGGGTTGAATCCAGATGTACACCCATAAGCATGCCGGATCCACCTTTGTCCGCCGGATCCAGATGGTCAACAAGCGGATGAAGCCCGGGTGCTCCCGGAACCACCGGGTCGGTTCACGTCGCGGGCCGACTCTTCCGCGGCCAAAGCAACTCCTTCCCCGCCGGCGTCAACTGATAAGCAAACCGCCGCGCCGGCCTCGTATGTATCTGCAGTGAGGGCGTCTCCACTGGCGCAATCAACCCCGCCGTCTGCAGCACCTCGAGGTGATGCCCCTCGACCTCCGGCCACGCCCCCGCGCTGACCCGCGCAAGGCAGGCGGTGACGAGCGTCTTGTTCTCGAGCATCGATGACTCCTTCTGGCTGGCCGCGATTCTGTGCCTGCCATGGAGTTCCATCCTCCTCCGTTGGGAGGAGGAGGAGGGGTGCACGCGGAGCGAGGTCCGAAGCGCGTGCAGCTAGTCGATGAACCGCGCCGCGATGTCTCCAAGCGAAGGGATATCCATCTGCGTGTGCCCGCCCGCATACCCCTTCAGGCTCAACTTCAGGCCCTTGTAATTGCGGCTGGCGATGGTGTCGTGCATCGCGGTGATCGTGGGGCCGCCGCTGTTGTTGAGGGCATAGGCCAGCAGCAGCGTCACGGGAACATCGCGGGTGCCGGCGTTGGCGTACATCTGCTTTTCGAGCTGATCCATCGGCGCGGCCAGCGGGCCGTTGAAGGGAGCTTCGGAAGAGAAGAAGTACTGGAAGGTGAATTGGCCCGCACCCTCCATGAAGAAGGCGCTCGCGACGAAGATGCCGCCGTTCGACAGGCCCGAGAGCATGCGCTTGGCCGGGTTGGCGCGGTAGTTCGATTCGACGTACGGCACGAGTTCGCGCGTGACGAAGTCGTGATACGCCGTGGAGCCGGGCGGCAGGTAGTCGGTGTTGCGGTGCGCGGTGCCGCCGATGCCGACGACGATGGCCTTCTTGCCCTGCTGCTCGAGGATGTCGACGAAGTTCTGGAAGCGCGACGTGCCGAAATTGAATTTCGCATCGCCGTCCGTCAGGTACATCGCGGGATAGGTCGATGTCCCGCCATCGTAGGCGGCGGGCAGGTAGATCTGGATCGGATAGGTGTCGCCGTTCGCATTCGACTTCAGCGTGGCATTGATCACCCGGCTCGTGCTGGACGGAGGCGGCGCGGGTGGCGGTTCACCGGCCACCGGCGGAAGCAGCGGCAGCCCACCGCCGCCGCCGCCACCCCCGCCACAGGCGGCAAGGCCGAGCACGAATGCGGCGGCCAGGGCCAACGTGAATCGGCGGAACATCCGATGAACCTGCATGCTGAATCTCCTCGTGCTGCGGATGCGCGGGGCATCCTGCTTGTGCTCGCCGATGCGGGATGGCATCGCGCGGCCAATGGCTTGCGCATTGGTGGAGAGCGATTGGGTCAGAAGATGTCGTCGAATGGAAGTTACGAAGATCGTTGTAGTCGGCAGGGGCGCGAGCGACGCGGGCGCACGAAGATCGGGGGCATGGCAGCACGCTACAGTGGTCCACCTCCGGAACCACAGACCAGGGACGATCCATGACCACCCGAAGAAGCCGCCCGGCCTGCCTGCTGCTGGCACTGGCGGCCTCCTGCACGGCCGCATCGGCCGCCACCATCGTCTGCACGCCGGGGCCGGCCGCGGGCAATGCGCCGTTCAACGCGGTGCGCAGGATCGCGATCGACGAGTTCTCGCGCACGGTCAATCTCGACGTGGTGCGGTCGAAGACGCGCGAGACCGAGACGCTGGGCAAGATGCGCGCGGACCTGGTCGGCATGGACGAATCGTCCGGCGAGCCGGTCTACGTGTTCAATTCGATCCCGACTTCCGAGGTGGAGACCACCACGCTGTTCAAGCTGTTCAAGGCCGGCGAATGGCGGCTGACCAGCGCCACGCTGAGCTTCGTGGGCAAGGTGCCCATGCTGCGCACGGCGGACAGCGGCACGGTGTTCAACTGCAAGCGCTCGAGCCTCGGTTGACGAGGCCGCGCGCGAACGAGAGGGGCGGGCTCAGGGCTGGGTGCGTGCCTTGATGAACTGGCCACCGCGCAGCCGCACGCGTTCGACGGCCGCTTCCAGCGAAGGTTGGCGCATCACGACGAGGTCGCCCTTGGGGATGCCGTGCCAGGTGATCCGGGCCACGCCCGAATAGCTGCCGCGCACCGTCTCCCTGCAGAAGAACGAACCATTCCAGCCATCCTGGAGGTCGACGGAGATGTGGGCTGAGTGCATGGGAGGCGAGCGTAGGCGCGAGAGGCCTGTGAAGCCAGGAAATAGTACCTTGGTTCTCAACTTATTGCTACCGATTGCCGTGGGCGATCCGGCATCGGCAGCGGCCGGCTTCAGGGCTCGTCAGTTGAAGTCGGTCATGAAGTACCAGATCGGCTCGAGCTTCGCGCCGGGCGCGGGCCGGTGCAGGTAGATGTCGTAGACGATGGTCCGGGGCTGCGGCCCCCGCTTGTACGCGATGCGCACCACGCCTTCGTCGACGCTGGCCGGATCGGTGCGCCGGAGCCGCACCAGCTTGCCGTCGCCGCGGATCTCGAGCGCGTGGTGCTCGAGCGGCACGACGGTTCCGGTGCCCTTGTCGATGAAGCTCACCCATTCGGCATCCCGCTCGCGCGCCTCCCTGGCCGACAGGTAGATGGTGGGGTAGAGCAGCCGCTGGGCCTTGGCCAGCGCGCCGATGAAGGCCTCGCCCTTCCTGTTCCCGATGTCGGCGATCAGCCGGCGGTAGGCCTCGACCACCTCGGCCTCGAGCTTGGGATCGCCGGCATCGAGCGGCACGCTGCGTTCCCAGCCGGCCAGCTTGTAGGGCACCTGGGCCTCGAACTGCACGGTCTGGCTGAAGCCCTGCGGGTCGGTGAACTGCGCCTGCCTGCCGTCGCGCAACGGGGGCAGTTCATAGAGCGTGGTGTTGCGCGGCGGCGCGGTCTTGCTGCGCACGACCAGCTCCACCTTGAGGTCGTCCGTGTCGGGCAGCCGGTCCTGCCCGGCCGCGGGCAGCAGGCGGATCGTGAGCTTCTGCGGGCCGCTGCGCAGGATCGCCGGGTTGAGCGGCATGCTCATCGAGCCGATCCGCCGGGTCGGGAAGGCCTGGATCAGCAGGTCGTTGACGTACACCCGGAACGCCAGCTTCTCGGTCGAGATCCGCAGGTCATAGGAAGGCTGTTGCTCCTGCTGCCTCGGCGTGGCCGCGTCGGCCGGGGCCTGGGCCGCCACCGGCACGGTGGCCTGCAGCAGCGCGGCGAGCACCACGATGGCGGTTGATTTCCTCATTCGACGATCTCCTTGAGCCGGGGCGAGCGCTGGGCATGCAGCGCATCCTGCACGCGGTCGAGCTCGGTGCCGAGCGTGTCGATGCGTTCGAGCAGGCCGATGAAGGCGCGGCGCATGTCGTCGTCGGCAGCGCGGGCCCGGGCCCAGTGGTCCTCGAGGAAGCCCTTGGACGCGTAATAGGCGTCGAGCGGCGTCCAGACGTCGACCAGCCTGTCGCCGGCCGCCAGCACGCCGTCCACGGCGGCGTCGAGCGCCGCGTCGCCCGAACCGTCGATGCGCGCGGCCTCGAGGTCCGAGAGGATGGGATGCAGCTCGGAGGGACTGCCATGGAAGGCGCTCGCGTTCGGCGTCGTGCCGGGCACGTTCATGCGCAGGTAGCTGCGGTACTTCGCGGCCACGCTGCGGTTGTCGGCGACCAGCCGGTAGTAGGCCGTGCCGTAGGCGCCGCGGGTGGTGGCCTGCAGCCTGTCGAGGGTGGGTCGGGCCAGGGCCGGGGGAGCCGCGTTCGAAGGCGCCGTCGCAGTGCGGTCGCTCGGACCGCAGGCCGCGAGCAGGGCGCAGCACAGGCCCGGCAGCAGCAGGCGCGCATGCGCCACCCTCCCTCTTTCTCGTTCGCTCATGGGCGTCTTTTCTCTCCCGAAGGGCGCGGATGATAGCCACGCCCTCGGCCAGAACGGCCGCGCGACATGCAAGCAATCGCAACGTCCGCTGCTTTGCGCTTCAGGCCCCGCGGGCAGGCTTCTTGCTGCGCGAATACCTCCGTGTGCATCGCCTCAGGGCAACCGCCATGGCGGCCCGCGGCGTTTGCACGTAGATTCGCCGCCGCACAAGACGCAACAAGCGTTCGGTTCCCCACCTTGAAATCGCAGGAGTGTCCGTGGAAGCATGGTCGAGTCAGCAACTCTCGCCGCTGTACGGGCGCGAGGTCTTCCGTTCCCGCGCGGCGGACGAAACCCATGCGCGCATCGCCTGCGAGCTGAAGCCGCACCGCAGCGTCTGGCATCGCGGCGACGTCGATGCGATCTTCTGCCGCGCCGAGCTGAGCGCACTCTCGCTGTGCATCCTGCGCTATGGCTGCGACGTGGACATCGAGCCCGATGCGCTCGGCAACTTCGTGCTGGTGCAGATGCCGCTGCGCGGCCACGCCGACATCCACCATGTCGGCGGCAGCCTGCAGATCCATCCGGGACAGGGCGCGGTGATCTCGGCCCACAAGCCGGTGCGGCTGCGCTGGCATGCCGACTGCGAACAGCTGATGCTCAAGATCGAGCTGAGCCGGCTGCAGGAGGTGGCGCGCCACGCCTTCCCGCTGCGCGGCGCCGATGCGGTGGGCGAGATCGACTTCGAGATGCCGTTCCGGCTCGACGACACGGCGGGCACGCAATGGCGCCGCATGGTGGCCAGCCTCGCCTCGCTGCTGCCCGCGGCGGGCGATGCCGGCTACGACGCGCGCTGGCTCTCGCATTGCGAGGACAACCTGATGCTCTACCTGCTGTGCCACCGGCCGAACTCGGTGCGCGAGCGGCACGACGAGGCGCGGCACGGCTCGGAGGCCGCGAGCCTGCGCCAGCTGCGGCGCGCCGAGGAGTTCATGCAGGAGCGGCTCGACACGCCGCTGTCGCTCGAGGAGGTGGCGCGCGCCGCCGGCCTCACGCGGCGCGGGCTGGCGCTGCTGTTCCGGCGTTACCGCGAGCGCTCGCCCGGCGAGGTGCTGCGCAACATGCGGCTCGACGCCGCGCATGCGCAGCTCGCGCGCCACGACGGCGCCAGCGTGACCGAGGTGGCGCTCAACTGCGGCTTCTCGCACCTGAGCCGCTTCGCGGCCTGCTACCGCGAGCGCTTCGGCCACCTGCCGCGCGAGACCGCGCGGCATTGAGGCACGGGATCAGGACGACTTCATCGCGCACTGCGCCGCGGTCGTGTCCTGGTAGTTCGTCAGCACGGTGCCGATCACCTTGTTGGCGATGCGGCCGCTGCCGTCCTTGGCGATCACGCGCAGGTAGTAGTTCTGTACCGGGAAGTTGTTGGCGCCATAGCGGAAGTCGCCGCGCACCGACTTGTAGTTGGCGGCCTTGATCGCCTTCAGCAGCGCCGGCTTGTCGGCCACCTTGCCGCCGACGTCGCGCACCGCCGCGTCCATCGCCATCAGCACGTCGTAGGCCTGGCCCGCGTAGAACGAGGGATTGCGGCCGTTGTTCTGCTGCCGGAACGCGGCCACGAAGCGCTGGTTGGCGGGGTTGTCGAGGTCGAAGGACCAGTGCGCGGTATTGAACAGCCCGAGCATCGGCTCGCCGACCGCGGGGATCATGTCCTCGTCGGCCGAGAAGGCGGTGGAGATCAGCGCCACGTCCTTCGACAGGCCCGCGCCCACGAACTGCTTGATGAAGGCCACGCCCATCGCGCCCGGCAGGAAGAAGTAGAGCGCATCGGGCTTCGAGGCGCGGATCTGCGCGAGCTCGGCCGAGTAGTCGAGCTGGCCCAGCTTGGTGTAGAGCTCGTCGCCCGTGCCGCCCTTGTAGGTGCGCTTGAAGCCGGTGATGGCGTCCTTGCCGCCCGGGTAGCTCGGTGCGATCAGCGCCACCTTCTTGAAGCCCTTGTCGCCCGCGAACTTGCCGGCCGCCTCGTGGTACGCATCGTTGGGGTACGAGGCGCCGAAGAAGTAGGGATTGCAGCGCGCCCCCGAGAGGTCGCTCGGCCCGGTGTTGCTCGACAGGTAGGGCACCTTGGCCGCGAACAGCGGCGGCGCCACCGCCAGCGCCACCGAGGAGCCGACCGGCCCGGTGAACAGGTCGATCTTGTCGCGCATCAGCATGCGCTCGACGACCTGGCGCGCGGTCTCGGGGTTGCCCGCGGTGTCGGCCTCGACGAACTCGACCGGCACGCCGCCGAGCTTGCCGCCCAGCTGCTTGATCGCGACCGCGAAGCCGGCCTTCGACTCGGCGCCGCCGACGGCGAAGGGGCCCGACAGGTCCATCGCGAGGCCGACCTTGACGGTCTGCGCGCGCACCTGCGGCGACACGGCGAGCACCGCGGCGAAGGCGGCGAGGGCGATGACCGAGGGCACGGCGGCGGTGGTCGTGCGCTGGCGTCTGTACGGCATGAAGGAACTCCTCTGGCGGTGGTCCGCCGAACGTGGGTGGCAAGGCTGGATGGAAAAAAGCGTCAGGGAAATGTACGCAAGCCGGAGTCTGGGCAGCGCCCCTCGGCGCGGCTATCCATTTCCTGCAGCGCCGCCCGCTGCCGGAAATGGACAGACAGCCGGCGCGGGCGCTCGCCAGAATCGCCGCCACGACGATCCACCCCTTCGAAAGAGACACCCCGATGAGCCACTACATCGACATCCCGGCCGGCGACGGCGCGCAGAGCTTCCGCGGCTACCTGGCCCTGCCGGCCTCGGGCCGCGGCCCCGGCATCGTGCTGTGCCAGGAGATCTTCGGCATCAACGACTACGTGCGCGAGGTGGCCGACCTCTATGCCGAGGAAGGCTACGTGGTGCTCGCGCCCGACCTGTTCTGGCGCATGGAGCCCGGCGTCGAGCTCGGCTACTCGCCCGAGGACTGGCAGCGCGCGTTCGGCTTCTTCCAGCAGTTCGACATCGAGGCCGGCATCGCTGACGTGACGGCCAGCGTGCAGGCGCTGCGCGCGCACCCGGCCTGCACCGGCAAAGTCGGCGCGCTGGGCTTCTGCCTCGGCGGCAAGCTGGCCTACCTCGCGGCCGCGCATTCGGGCGTGGACGCGGCGGTCGGCTACTACGGCGTCGGCATCGAGGGCGCGCTCGAGCTGGTGCCGAAGATCGCGTGCCCGATCGCGCTGCACTTCGCCGAGCTCGACAAGTTCTGCCCGCCCGAGGCGCGCGCCCAGGTGCTCGAGGCCTTCGCGGGCCGGCCCGGCGCGCAGATGTACGTCTACCCCGGCGTCGACCATGCCTTCGCGCGCACCGGCGGCGACCACTTCGACAAGCCCTCGACGCTGATGGCGCACCAGCGTTCCATGGCGCTGTTCAAGGAGGCGATCGGCCCGGTCTACGACCTGTCGGCGCTGTGGGACAAGCACTGCGAGTACGAGTTCGCCACGCGCGACGTGGTCGCCACCATGGGCACCATGGTCGCCGAGCCCTACGTCAACCACATCCCCACCATGACCGGTGGCGTGGGCGCGAAGGAGCTGTCGCGCTTCTACAAGCACCACTTCATTCCCACCACGCCGCCCGATACGCGGCTCACGCCGATCTCGCGCACCGTGGGCGCCACGCAGATCGTCGACGAGATGCTGTTCTGCTTCACCCACACGGTCGAGATCGACTGGATGCTGCCGGGCATCGCGCCCACGGGCCGGCCGGTGGAGATTCCGCTGGTGGCCATCGTCAAGTTCCGCGGCGACAAGCTCTACCACGAGCACATCTACTGGGACCAGGCCAGCGTGCTCGCGCAGATCGGCCTGCTCGATGCAACGGGCCTGCCGGTGGCCGGCGTGGAGACCGCGCGCAAGCTGGTCGACGAGACGCTGCCATCGAACACGCTGATGCCGCGCTGGGCCAAGTCCACCGCGCTGACCATCGCCGACCCCGCGCTGCCGCTCGGATGAGCACCGCGCCTTCCATGCTCGAGCTGGTGGTGGCCTCGGTCAGCGCGCTCACGCCGGCCATCAAGGCCTTCGTGCTGCGCAGCGCGAACGGCGAGGCGCTGCCCGCGTTCGCGCCGGGCGCGCACCTGGGCGTGCAGGTAACGCAGTCCAACGGGCAGGCCGGCCAACGTGCCTATTCGCTCGCGCGGCCGCATGGCGATTCGGACCGCTACGAGATCGCCGTGCTGCACGAGCCCGCCGGCGCGGGCGGCTCGGCCTGGATGCATGGCCTGGCCGAGGGCGCGCGCGTGCTCGCGCAGGCGCCGCGCAACGATTTCGCGCTGCGCCAGGGCGAGGCCGTGCCGCTGCTGATCGCGGGCGGCATCGGCATCACGCCGCTGCTGTGCATGGCGCGCGC
>NZ_JBZAYE010000139.1:0-14369 GCF_058244205.1 Variovorax sp. 20P10.2.4 | reverse complement strand
AGCGCAACCTGCCAGCAGCAGCATTGCGCAGGCCGCGCTCGCGGCGGCCAGTGTCGTGATCCTCGTCCTCATGCTCCCGCTTATAGGTGAGCGCGAGCGCCGCGCCCACTACGGAAAACGGGTGAATGCGCGCCGCGCCTCAGTCGCCGGCCTTGCCCGGCACGAAGGCCGCATCGTCGGCGTGGCCGCCCAGCCAGTCGACCAAAAATCAGCCTGAGCGAGTGGGTCGATCCAGCGCGGCATCCCAGATGCCCATGGCTTCGACGACGGATTCCTCGATGACCGCGAGCCGCACACGGTCGCGGGCCAGGACGGAGAGACCCAGGAAGAAACTGTCGAACGCGGCGGCCATGGAAGCCGGGTTCGTGGACTTGCGCAGTTCCCCGCTCTTGATGGCCCGCTCGACGCAGGCACGGAACCCGGCACGGGTGCGACCGCGCACATCTCGAAGCAACGCAGTGATGGTTTCGCTGCCCGACGAGCAGGCACCCATCACGCCCAACGCGACCATGCAACCCTTGGGATGCCCACCCTCCCACTGCATCTTTGCCGAGCGCTTCAGTGCGAGGAACACCGCTTCTCGCGGCTCCAGCGAAGGATCGTGGAGGCTTCTGGTCAAGTGGCCATAGATCTCCATGTATCGATCCAGCGCCTCCTTGTACAGGGCTTCCTTGGACTCGAAGGCCGCGTAGAAGCTGGGTGCGGAGATTCCGCTGCCCATCGCCGCCTTCAGTTGCGACAGCGAGGTCGATTCGAAGCCATGCTCCCAGAACAGGTGCATGGCCGAGGTAAGGGCTGCATCGCGGTCGAATGCGCGTGGTCGGCCTCGCTGAGCCATGAAGATCTCCGCAGGTTCAAAATTACATACTAGTCGATACACAATATATCGACAAGCAAAGACCTGCTGTCCCGGCTGGCAAATCGACGTGTCGAACCGTGTCGTTGACAGTCTTCGGGCGTCGCCATATATTTATACCGATCGATATTTAAATCGATGCGATCGAAAAGTGCACTTGGACACCAGGCGCTCGCGCATGGAGCGGGCTCCACGCCCCTGGTAGCTCAAGTCGCGCTCTTTTTTTACCCATTTCTGTACCACTTGGTACATTTTTTGGTGCGCTCGCAGAGCGTTCGCACCGCTCACTCACGGAGAACCCCACATGTCAAAAGAACTTGAAGCTCGCCTCGACGCCATCGAAAGCCGCTTCGCCATCGATGCCCTGATCGCCAACTACGCAGAAGCATTCGACACGATGAATGAAGCGCTGCTGGCAACCCTCTGGCACCCCGACTCGCGGCTGCTCCTTGGCGCCAATGGAAACGCGGAAGGACTCGATGCGATCCTGGCGCAAGCGCGCGTCAACATGAAACGCATGCCGCACATGCATCACTGGATGGCGAATTCGATCATCACGCTCGACGGCGACAACGGTCATGGCCTGGTTGCGGCGGATTGCCTCTTCTACGACGTCGAAAAGGGCCCGCTGCAAGTGAGTGGCCAGTACAAGGACATCTACCAGCGAAGGGACGGGCGCTGGGCCTTCCAGCAGCGCATCTTCGAGATGCATTTCGCCACGCCCTTGCAGAACTGGGCTCCCATCATGGGCACGGAACGCTTCGGTCGTCCCGTCTGAAACAGAACCGCCGCAATCGGAATCATGCAAGAAACAACTTCAGATTCGCGTCGGTGGCTCGCATTCGCGGTGTTGCTGGTGGGAGCGTTTCTGCCTCCGCTCGACTTCTTCATCGTCAATGTCGCGCTGCCGTCCATTCAGGGCAACCTCGGTACGAGCGCTGCTGAATTGCAACTGGTGATCTCCGGATATGCGGCGGCCTACGCGGTCTTCCTCATCACCGGTGGGCGGCTCGGCGACCTCTTCGGCCGACGGCGAATGTTCCTGCTGGGCATCAGCGGCTTCGGACTCACCTCCTTGCTGTGCGGCCTCGCCACCTCGCCTTCGATGCTGATCGTGGGACGCATACTCCAGGGTCTCAGCGCAGCCGCCATGGCCCCCCAAGGGCTGGCCTCCGTTCATGCCCTGTTTCCCGTGCGGGAGCGCTCGCGCGCCCTGGGTCTCTATGGCGCCACCGTAGGGCTGGCAGCAGTGATCGCGCAAGCACTGGGCGGCGCCTTGATCTCCGCAGACATCTTTCACCTTCAGTGGCGAATCATCTTCCTGATCAATCTGCCCGTGGTGGCTGCGGTCCTGATCGGAGGCTTGCCCTTGCTGCCAGACGTCCGTGGCGATAGCCCCGCGCCCATCGATTGGGGCGGTGTCCTGCTCTGCGCGCTCACGCTGAGCCTGCTGATCGTGCCCCTGGTGGAGGGGCGCGAAAGGGGATGGCCATGGTGGGCATGCGCCATGCTCATCGCAACACCCGTCGCTGCATTCAGCTTCTGGCGGTATGAAAAGGCATTCTTTCGACGAGGCGGCGTCCCGCTCGTCAGCATCGACCTGGTCCGCATGCCTGGATTGATGAGCGGCCTGGCCGGGGTTCTCTTCTTCTACGTCGTCTCTGCCTTCTTTCTGGTGTTCTCCGTCTACCTCCAGTCGGCACTGGGTCTGGATCCCCTGGCAACGGGACTGGTGTTCCTGCCGTTCGGCGTCGGCTTCTTCATCGGTCCTTTGACGACACCGTTTGCCGTCCGTCTCTTCGGCAGGTGGGTTCCCGCCATTGGCATGCTGCTCGAGGTGGCCGGATGCCTGTACCTCGCGGCGCTGGTTGCCGGCGCCCCCGCACGAATGCCGGCCCAGCTTCCGCTCATCGTTGCGGTGGGACTTCTGGGTTTCGGGCAGGGCTGGGCACTGCCTACCCTCGTGCGCTCGGTCATCGATCGTGCACCGGTGAGCGGCTCCGGAATGATTGCCGGCATCACGAACTCGGCCTTGCAGATCAGCGCCGCCCTCGGCGTCGCAGTCATCGGCGGCGTCTTCTTCACTGTCGCAGGCACTTCGCCCAGCGCGAGCTCCATGGCCAAAGCACTGGTTGCCGCCATGCTTTGCATTGGCGCGAGTCTGACCCTTGCGGCCATCTTCTCCGTTGTCGCTTCGAGGTCGGGAATCGGTGTCGCTCCCCGGCCTGCACCCAACTAGTCAGCGTCGGGTGCTCTATCTCGCAGGTGATCCGCAGACATGCGGCATCGCCGCATGGGTCCCGAGGAACGCACGCCGGCCGAATGAATCAGCGACCGCCTCGGCGACCAAAGGTCATGGTCTCGAACACGCCATCCCTTCGGACCCAGGCATGGAGAAGCGCAGCAGCGAAGTGCAGCAAGAACAATGCGAACAGGCAGAACGCGAGGAAGCGATGGGCGCTCCACAGGATGCTGTGCAACTCGGCATTGGGCGGGACGATGGAGGGCAGCCGCATCCCGGCCAAGGTCACGGGATAGTCCGCAGCCGACAACATGGACCACCCCAGCAAGGGCATCGCGATCATCAGCGCATAGAACGCTACATGCGACAACCTTGCCGCAAGCTTCATGGGCTCGCTCATGCTGGCAGGCAGCGCTGGCGCCCCGCTGCGCCAGCGCACGATGAGACGCAGCAGCGCCAGGACAAGTATCGCAATGCCGAGCTGCTTGTGGATGCCTACCAGCACCAGGTAAGCGCGATCGATCGTGGACATCATGCCGACCCCGATGAACAACATCGCGAGGATGCCGATCGCCATGACCCAATGGAGCACGCGCTGCAGCTTCGAGAACTTCATGCTTTGATGGCTCATGGCTTGCCTTCGGCTCGAACGCGAGGGTAGTGTTTCGACTCCGAGGTGCGACGGTCATAGGACACCGCATAGGCGGCCGAGCGCGCCGCGGGGAACGGATCGTCGGAGGTCTGCATTCCCTCTGGCAGGACCGTGGGATCGAAGTTGATGTCGCGGCATGGTCCGTTGGCTTCGGCTTCGATCCGGGTCACCACGAGCGTGCCCGCTTCTATCTGCCGGCGGTCCTCTGGCCAAACTTTGGTGGGATCGGCGGTGGAATCGCCCGGATTGGCGAGCGTCAGTACCAGCCTCCACTTCTGCGGGGCGTCCGCGACCCGTTGGGTGATTTCCTTGAAGAGAAAATCGGGATCGCGCTTCTTCAAATCCTCCGAAGGCACCGGAACCATGGCGGCGGTCGGAATGAATGACCAGCGAACGGTCTGGCTCTGACCCTGTGCATTGGTCAGTACGAAACTGTTGAGGCTGTTGAAGCGATCCTCCGCGTAGGATTCGGCATAGGGCGCACTGCCCGCCCATGCGCCGAACTCGCGAAGCGAGGGATGGCTGGCTGCAAACTGTTTGACTGCGCCGGGGTCATCCTTGTTCGCACTGGCACGCTGAAGTTCATAGAACTCCTGCGGCGTAGCGATCGGAAAGAATGGTGCATTGATCATCGCGGTGCGCCACTCCTGCTGGTCTGGCGCCTGTATCCGAAGACTCAATCCACGTACACGACCCGTGCCATCTGCCATGGTCGGAATGGGGCCCGCTAGATTGAAGCGACCCGTGACCGGATAAGTTCCGGCCTTGAAAATCGACGCTCGTGAAACCGAGACCGCCGCGCCATTCGCCTCGAAATTTCCAGCGAAGCAAATGCCTTTCGCATGATTGCGCCGGAAGCCCTTGACCGGTCCGGTTGGCGGCGCGAGCGAATCCACGATCTTGTCGGGCGTCAGGCGCGCGGGGGTCAGCCACCCGGCTGCGTAGGCGAAGGCACAGGCAACGGCCCCGACCGAAAGAGCGATCGCGGCGAGTCGGACCACGGTGGGTCGCCCGTTGGCAGCTTGATCTTGTCGGTTCTTCATCCGCTTACGCTCCCGTGCACCTGCCAGAGGCAGTGGGTGTGTCTAGAACTGTTCATCTCATGCCCTTTCAACGGGTTGGCAAGCAACCAGGCAACACGCTGGCCTGTCCGATTCGTCAGGCCTTAGTTCGAGAAGAAATGGCTCCTGGTTACGCCGCCTTCAACGGATTCCAGACACTGACCGGCCTTGCAGAAGTTTCGGACCGCGCCGCACATGCCTACGCAGCCGATGCCGCTGTCACGGGCGGTCTTGTGCTCGAGCCCCCTCATTGGCGGCAAGAGGTACTGGCGCGGCGGTGATCGAGCCCGATGCGCTAACGCGCCAGGCCGTTAGTTGATTTTCAAGCTTCGACGACGGCATCAGCGTGGCGGAGGATGTAATTCTTTAGAATAAGAACTATTCTTATTTGTCACGCCTTCGTGCTCCCATGCCCGCCCCCCTGCCAGCCCCCGCGCTGATCGACAGCATCTACCGCGAGCACCATGGGTGGCTGCTTGGCTGGTTCCTGCGCCGGCTGAGCGGGAGTTCCCAGGCCGCGGACCTGGCACACGACACCTTCGTACGGCTCATCACCTCGCGCGAGCTGGCGCAGGTGCGCGAACCGCGCGCATTCCTGCGCACGCTCGCCCACGGTGTGATCGTCAACCACTGGCGCCGCGCCGACGTGGAGCGCGCCTGGGCGGAAGCGGTCGCCGCACAGCCCGAGCTGCTCGCCCCCTCGCCCGAGGAGCGAATGATCGCGCTGGAAATGCTGTGCCGGATCGACGCCATGCTGAACACGCTGAGCGACAAGGCGCGCAAGGCCTTCCTGCTGTCGCAGATCGACGGTCGGACCTACGCGGAGATCGCACTCGAGCTCGGTGTGTCGGATCGGATGGTCAAGAAGTACATGGCCCAGGCGATGTTGCAGTGCCTTCTTCTTGCGCAGGAGCCATGACGGCGGTCTCGGCGCACCCGGAACAGCCCCGGGCGACGTTCGAACATCTGCAGCAGGCGGCGACCTGGTTCGCCCTGCTGCAGTCCGAGTCGGCCACCGCGGGCGACCGGCTGCGCTGGGAAGCATGGCTGCGCAAGGATGGCGGTGCGCGTGCCGCCTGGCAACAGGTCGAGGCCGTGTCCCGCGACTTCTCGTCCGTGCGCCATCTCCCTGCGCGCCAGATCCTCGAAGACACGCGGGCCACGGCCACGCGCCGCCGACGCAGCGCGCTGCGCGTGCTGGCCTTGCTACCCGTTGCCGGCGTGGCCGGCTGGCTGCTCGAACGCGAAGTGCCCTGGCGCGCATGGGTGGCAACGTACCGCACGCAGACCGGCGAACGCCGTGAAATCGCGCTGGAGGACGGCAGCCGGCTCTGGCTCAACACCGCTTCGGCGGTCGATGTCGACTTCACTGCCACCCATCGACGCATCTTCTTGCATGCCGGCGAAGTGCTGGTGTCCACAGGACACGACCCGGCCTGGGAGGATCGACCGCTCGTGGTCGAGGTCGCCCAGGGACGGTTCACGGCGCTGGGCACGCGCTTCACCGTGCAGGGCGACGGCAACACCGCCGGCTCGGCACTCATCACGGTCTTCGAAGGCGCGGTGCGCGTCCAGCCTGCCCGGGGCGGGCCGTCGCTGACGCTGCGCGCGAATGAACAGACCCGGCTGTTCGTCGACCGCGTCGAAGCACCGGCGGCCGCGGACGCGGGAAACGACAGCTGGACGCGTGGCCAGCTTGTCGCCAACGACATGCGTCTGGGCGACTTCATCGATGCGCTGGCTCGCCACCGGCGCGGCCACCTCGCCTGCGCCCCGGCCGTTCGCGACCTGCGGATCGTGGGCAGCTATCCGCTGGCGGACACCGACCGGATCCTCGCGGCGCTCCAGGCCACCCTCCCGGTACGGGTGAACCGCGTGCTGCCATGGTGGGTGACCATCGAGCCCGCGCAGGGCCCCGACAACCGCCACTGAAAAAAGATTCGCGGCGCAGGTTCCCCTTTTGCGACCGTCGCGTGGCAAGGAAGGTACCAACCCTTCCATTTGCTCAAAGCCTCCATGCGCGACCTCTCGATTCCCTCCCTCCATGGCGTGCGCCCCGCACGACCGCCCCGCTCGCGCCTGCGTCGCACCACCCTCGCCGCGCGCGCGCTGGGCACGGCGCTCGCCATCCTGCCTGCCGCCGTCGTCCTGCATGCCAACCCGGCGCTCGCCCAGTCGCCCGCGGAGCAGACCGCGCGCGACTACGCCCTCGCGCCCGGCCCGCTGACCGGCGTCCTCACGCAGCTCGCGAGCCAGTCGGGCATCCTGCTGTCGGTCGATGCGTCCCTCACCGCCGGGCTCGACAGCCCCGGCCTGCGCGGACGCTTCACCCTGCAGGAAGCGCTCGCAACGGCCCTCCAGGGCAGCGGCCTGCGGGCGACTCGCACGGGCGACAACATCTACTCCCTGCAGCGCGATGCATCGCGCCCCGCCAGCCCGTCGGCAGCGGGTCAGCCATCGGCCGGGTCGCTGCCGGCGATCGTCGTGGAGCCCCAAGCGAGCCGGGAGACCGGCACCGGCCCGGTGTCCGGCTTCATCGCACGGCGCAGCGTCTCGGGCACCAAGACCGACACGCCCCTGATGGAGACGCCCCAGTCGGTGTCCGTCGTGACGCGCGACCAGATGGACGCGCAGGGCGCGACCACGCTGGTCGAGAGCCTTCGCTACACGCCGGGCATCGTCGCTCAATACGGCAACACCGACCTGCGCCTGGACTGGCTCACGTTGCGGGGCTTCACGCCGCCCGCGCGCTACCTGGACAACCTGCGACTGCCTTTCGGCGCACGCGGCTACTCGCAGCCGCGCATCGAGCCGTGGGGACTGGAACGCGTCGAAGTCGTCAAGGGCCCATCGTCGGTGCTCTACGGGCAGGCGACGCCCGGCGGGCTGGTGAACATGGTCAGCAAGCGCCCGACCCTCGAGCCGGTGCGCGAGGTCGAGCTGCAGTTCGGCAGTCACAACCGGCGCCAGGCGGCGCTCGATCTCGGCGGCGCCCTCGATGCCGATGGCGTCTGGAGCTACCGGCTGGTCGCGCTGCACCGGGAGGCCGACACGTCCTACGACCACGTTTCCGAACGCAAGACCTACTTCGCCCCGTCGCTGACCTTCCGCCCTTCCAGCGCAACACGCCTCACGGTGCTCGGCCAGTGGCAGTCGCTCGACTCTCCCGGCGGCGGCGGCGCGCCGGCACTGCCCGCCGCGGGCACCCTCGACACCAGTCGCTACGCAGCTCTGCCCACGCGCACCTTCGTCGGCGAGCCAAGCTACGACCGCTTCAGCAACCGGCAGCGCTTCGTGGGCTATGAATTCGAACACCGCTTCAACGACACCTTCACGGTGCGCCAGAACCTGCGCTACGGCAAGGTCGACGCGTACACCCAACGCATTCAGGCCGTCTGCCTGGCGGCCTGCAACCCGTCCTCGCTGCTGCGCTACGCCTGGGCCTTTCCCGAGGAAGCGAGCCTGCTGACCGCCGACACGCAGCTGCAGGCGGACTTTGCCACCGGCACATTGCGGCACACGCTGCTCGCCGGCGTGGACTTCTCCAATGAGAAGTCCGCGTTCGACGAGACCAACCTGCGCATCATCACGCGCCCCTTCAACGCCTACCTCCCGGTCTTCGGCACCGATTCCGGCAGCGTGCCGAGCGTCGCGACCCATATCGACCAGAAGCGTCGCCAGACCGGCTTCTACCTGCAGGACCAGATCCACCTGGACCGCTGGAGCCTCGTGCTGGCCGGCCGCTACGACAAGGCCGACACCGACACCCGCACGCTGACGACCGCGACGGCGCGCATGGCACGCGTCGACCAGCACGACGACAAGTTCACCGGGCGCGCCGCGCTCATGTACAACTTCGACAGTGGCTTCGCGCCCTACCTGAGCTACAGCACCTCGTTCCAGCCGGCCGCCGGCACCGACCGGCAGGGCAACCCCTTCGAGCCCACCACGGGCCGGCAGATCGAGGCCGGTCTGAAGTACCAACCGGCCGGATCCAAAACCATGGTGACCGCAGCCGTCTATGAGCTGACGCAACGCAATGTGCTGACGCCGGATCCACTGAGCCGATCGTTCAGCGAGCAGACCGGCGAGGTGCGTGTGCGCGGCCTCGAGCTGGAAGCCAAGGCACCGCTGGCGCGCGGCCTGGATGTGATCGCCTCCTATGCCTACACCGACAGCCGGGTCACGCGTGCCAACGCCAACGCGTCGGGCGCCAGCACCCTGGGCAAGCGCTTCCCCTATGTGCCCGAGCACCAGGCGGCACTGTGGCTGGACTACGCCTTTCCGATGGACATCGCGCCCGGGCTGTCGCTGGGCGCGGGCGTGCGCCGCATCAGCACCACCTACGGCGATGCCGCGAACCAGTTCCGCGTGCCCGGTGTGACCCTCATGGATGCGGCCCTGCGGTGGGACCTCGGGCGCTGGCGTCCGGCACTCAAGGGCCTGCGCCTGGCGCTGAACGTGTCCAACCTGGCGGACAAGACCTATGTGGCGACCTGCCTGTCGTCGACGGGCTGCTACTACGGCGAGCGTCGCAGTGTCTATGTGACCGGCGGGTACAGCTGGTAGCGCGGCCATCGAGTGTCGAGTGTCTCCGCGCATCAGCGCCAGCCGTTTTCACCCGTCCCATGACCCCGGTTTTGCCTGTGAAGCGCCCGCCGGCGACAGCCGGCCGTAAGTCGACAGGTAGCGCCACCCGACGATGGCCGCGGCCAGGCCCGACAGCGCCGCCACACCCATCGCCCAGCGTGCCCCGAACGCGTCGGCCACCCAGCCGACCAGGGGCGCACCCATCGGCGTGCAACCGAGCAGGATCGCCAGCAGGATCGCCAACACGCGCCCGCGCATGGCGGGCTCGGTCGACAGCTGCACCCAGCTGTTGACCGTGGTGGTGAAGGTTTGCGCGGCCACACCCACCACGATCAGCGTCATGCCGAAGAGCCAATAGCCGGGCATCAGCGCGGCCAGCGCGCAGCCCACGCCGAAAAGGGATGCACCCACCACGAGCACGCCCATGCGCGGCTTGTCGCGCCGCGCGGCAAGCAGCGCGCCCGCGACGGAACCGATGGCCATGATCGAAGACAGCAGGCCGTACTGGTGGGCGCCCGCATGAAAGACGGTGACCGACATCGTGGAGATGAAGATCGGAAAGTTCAGGCCGAAGGTGCCGATCAGGAAGAGCATGAACAGCACGGCCTTCAGGTCAGGGCGGCGCCAAACGTAGCGAAAGCCCTCGAGAAAACTGCCGCGGGTACGCACCGCGCGCTGGCGCAGATAGAGCTCATGCACGCGCAGCATCTTCATCGCGCCGATCACGGCCACGTAGGAAGCCGCGTTGATCACGAAGACCCAGCCCGTACCGACCGCGGCGATGAGCGTGCCAGCGACCGCCGGGCCGATCATGCGCGCGGCATTGAATGACGTGGAGTTCAGCGCCACTGCATTCTGCAGGTCGATCTCGGTGACCAGTTCCGACACGAAGGTCTGGCGCGCCGGTGCATCGAAGGCAGCCACGCACCCGAGCAGCAGCGCGAACACGTACACGTGCCACAGCTGCACGAGGCCGGTGAGTGTCAGCAGACCCAGCCCCAGCGCCAACGTGCCCATGGTGGCCTGCGTGACCATGAGCAGCTTGCGCCGGTCGAGATGGTCGGCTGCCCAGCCGGTGAGCGGCAGCAGCAGCAATTGCGGGCCGAACTGCAGCGCCATCACGATGCCGACCGCGGTGGCGTTGTGGCGCGTGAGCTGCGTGAGCACGATCCAGTCCTGCGCGGTGCGCTGCATCCAGGTGCCCACGTTGGACACCGCCGCGCCGCCGGCCCACACGCGGTAGTTGTAGCCCCTGAGCGAACGGAAAGTGCTGCTGCTCACCGAGCGAGCAGGTCGATGATTTCCTGCGTGGTGCCGGTCTCACCCAGGCGCGGAAAGATGCGAGCGATGCTGTTGGTGTGAGCGTCGGCGTTCATGTCTGTCATGGCGTCGATGCCAAGCGTGACATTGAATCCGAGCTCGTAGGCTTGGCGTGCGGTCGACTCCACGCCGATGCTGGTGGCCACGCCGACGATCACGACCTGCGTGACGCCCAGCGCCTTCAGGTGCGATTCAAGTCCCGTGTTCGTGAAGGCACCCCACGTGTGCTTGGTGACCAGGTGGTCCTGGGGCTGGCGGTCGAGTTCGGCGGCCAACTCGGTCCAGTCGGCGGGCAGTTCACCGCCGGGGCGCTGCTGCTGAGTGCGGCCCTTGGCACCGCCTGCCACGTTGACGAGCACCACCGGCAGGGCACGTTGGCGGAAGGCAGACGCCAGGGCACTGGCGCGCTGCAAGATCTCGCCGGTGGCATGCGCGACGGGCAGCGCGAGGATGCCCTTTTGCAGGTCGATGACGATGAGGGCGGTTCGAGGATCGAGGGTGGTGACGGGCATGGTGGGTTCGCTTTCAATCTTCGGCGAGACGTTTGAGGAGTTCGATGGACGCCGCGAGCGCTTCCTGCTCGCGCGGGGCGAGCCTGGTCTGGATGACCTGGAACAGCCAGTCCTCGCGCGCGGCGCGGGCGTCCTTGATCCATTTGCGAAAGACCGGCGTGACCGACCAGATGGTCTGGCGCCCATCGGCCGGGTCGGGCTCGCCGCTCACAAGTCCCGCCCCTTGCAGCGTGGCCACGGTCGCGCCCATGGATTGAGGACGCACACCCACCGTACGAGCAAGGGTCGTCACCGTGGCCGGACCTTCGCGCTCGAGATGCAGCAGCACGGTCTTCTGGGAACCCGTGAGATCGCCGGCATGCGACTGCTCGCGCAGTCGCCGGTTGAGCTTGGCCATCAGCATGCGCAGTTCCGCGGCCAGCGCGTGCGCCCGTAGATCGTGAGGGGCGCCGGCTGACTTGTTCATGGCGCAATGCTATTCGACGCAAAGGAAAACTACAAAGGTTTCCTTCGTAGTTTTCTTAGCTGTGAATGAGCGGTCGAACCCTGCAGGGCGACCGAGCGGCCATGGCTTCAGTCGATGAAGGCCGCCAGCTCCTCGGGTGATCCCGAAGGAAATGCCTCCTTGAGGAAATCCAGGAACGCCGACACGCGCGCGCTCAAGAGCCGGCGAGACGGATACAGCGCCCACAGCTCGATCCCGGGTCCCTCGACATCGCCCCACAGCTTCAGCTTTCCCGTGCGCAGGTCATGCGTAACCAACGACAGCGGCAGCCGCGCGGCGCCGACGCCTGCCCTGGCGGCATCACGGACCATGAACAACGAGGACAGGCGCAGCACGGGTTCCACGGCGAAGCGCTTCGTCCCGGATCGACCGCTCATCTCCCAGGTCGTGGTCTGCTCTCCCGTGCCGCCTTCGCGCAGCACGGCTGGCACCGGCGCCTTGCCCGCCGGCCGCGTGAGCTTCGGGCTCGCGACCACCACGAGCCGGTCCCTGAGAAAGACGCGTCCCACCAGCTGGGCATCGGGGTCCGGATTCACCCGGATCACCACGTCATAGCCCTCCTCGACCATGTCGACGGCCCGGTCCTCGGTCGTGACCTCGAGCCGGACCTCGCCATGCTTCAGCGCGAATCGCGCGGCGAGCTTGCCCATCGCGGCTTGCGAGAACAGCAGCGGCGCGCTCACCCTCAACCTGCCGCGCGGTGCATGACCGCCCGACGCGATCTCCGCGGCGGCTTCGTCGATTTCGGTGAGCAGCACGCTGGTTCGCTCGTAGAGGGCACGGCCTTCCTCGGTGAGCTTCAGGGTGCGCGCGCCGCGCTCCAGCAGGCGCAGGCCGAGCTCGCTTTCGAGGTCCGCGACCCGGCGCGACAGCGTCGCCTTGGGCCGGCCGGATTCGCGGGCCGCGCGCCCGAAGCCCCCGTGGCGCGCCACGAGGTTGAAGTCGGCAAGGGCGAGGAAGTCCATGTTCTGAAGTGTTCCAACTATGAGACGAGGTGTCCAAATATACGGGCTATCGGATCAGCAGTGGAACTTGGAAGATCAAGGCTCCTTCAATGAACCGGAGCCATGCCATGACCATCCTCATCACCGGCGCGAGCGGCCACATCGGCCGCCAGGTCGTCCAGCAACTCGCCGACCGCGGCGCCGCAGTGCGAGCACTCGTGCGCGATCCATCGAAAGTCGCATTCCCCGCGGGCGTAGAGGTCGCGCAGGGCGACCTGCTCGACGTGGACGCGATGCGCCGCGCCCTGGCGGGCGTCTCCACCCTGTTCCTGCTCAACGGCGTCGTGCCCGACGAGTTCACGCAGGCCCTGGTCGCGCTCAACCTGGCGCGCGAGACGGGGATCGAGCGCGTCGTCTACCTGTCCGTGATCCACGGCGACACCTACGTGAACGTCCCGCATTTCGCGGGCAAGTTCGCGGTGGAACGGATGCTCGAGCAAATGGGCTTCCGCGCCACCATCCTGCGGCCGGCCTACTTCATGCAGAACGACCTGACGATCAAAGACGTGGTGCTCGGGCACGGCGTCTACCCGATGCCGATCGGCGGCAAGGGCCTGGCGATGATCGACACGCGCGACATCGCGGAGATCGCCGCCATCGAACTGATGCAGCGCGAGGCGTCCGCACCGCTCGCGCTCGAGCGCATCAACCTCGTCGGGCCCGACACGCTGACCGGCCACGACATCGCCGGCATCTGGTCGGATGTGCTGGACCGCCCGATCGCCTATGGCGGCGACGACACCGCCGGCTTCGAGAAGAACCTGCTGAACTTCATGCCGAGCTGGATGGCCTACGACATGCGTCTCATGAGCGAACGCTTCCTGTCTGACGGAATGATCCCGCAGGCCGACGACGTGCAAAGGCTCGTGGCGCTGCTGGGGCGGCCGCTGCGCTCGTACCGCGATTTCGCATCCGGCCTCGCCGCCGCGGCCTGAGCACCGGATCCACCAACAAGAACCAAGGACGCACCGTCATGATCTACTCATCCGCCACGGTCGCCGTGAACCCGCACGGCGAAACCCCACTCACGCGCGAGCAGGCCTGGAGAGGCCTCGAGCTGAAGGCGCGCGACGCGCGCCTGTTTCTCCCACCCGGCCTGTGCACGCGTTGCGATGTCGTCGAGCAGGGGGCGACCCACTTCGTGCGCGAGGCCACGATCGCCGGCGCCGACCTGCGCGAGATCATCGCCCTGGAGCCGCAGCGCAAGGTCACCTTCTTCCAGGCGAGCGGTCCGCGCGAGGGCGCGATCGTCAACGAGTTGTTCGAGGACGAGGCCGGTGAGTTGCAGCTGCGCTTCTATTGCTACATCGGGCTGCGCGGCAAGACGCCGAACGGCCCCGAGGAACAAGCCGAGCAGGCGATGTTCGACAGCGCGGAGGGTTACCGCAGCGCGCTGTTGTCGACCCTGAAGCGCACGCGCGAACTGCTCGTCCAAGGCCGGCTTTGAGGACGATCCATGAACAGGCATCACCCTTGAAGGCAAGGACGCCGTTGTCAGCGCGGCGGATCACGCCACACGCGCTATTCGACCGCCTTTCCCATCTCCTCGACCACCTTCTTGGCGTCGCCGAACACCATCATGGTCTTGTCCATGTAGAACAGCTCGTTGTCCAGGCCCGCGTAGCCC
>NZ_JBZAYE010000138.1:0-14385 GCF_058244205.1 Variovorax sp. 20P10.2.4 | reverse complement strand
GCCACCAGCGCCATGCTGCGGCACATCTCGAGGCTCACGAGCATTTCCGCGGCGCGGTGGCGCAGCGCCTGGTTCTCGCCGATCAGGCGGCCGAACTGGCGGCGCGTCTTCAGGTAGTCGACGGAAAGCCGGTAGGCCGACTCCATGAGGCCGACGGCATCGGCGCAGACCGCGGCGGTGCCGGCGGCCAGGGTTCCCTTGAGCGCGCGCAGCGCGGTGGCGGCATCGTGCGGATCGTGCAGCGGCAGCGCGGTGGCGGATTCGAAGCGCAGTTCGCCGGCCGGGGTGTCGTCGACCAGGCGATGGGCGCGGCACTGCACGCCCGGGCCCTCGACATCGACCAGGAACAGGGCGAGGCCCTGCGCATCGTCCGGCGCGCCGGCCATGCGCGCGCTCACCACGACATGGTGAGCGGCCGTGGCATGCAGCACGTTGCATTTCGCACCGTCGAGCCGCCAGCGCTCGCCATCGCGGCGCGCAACGGTCTCGATCCACAGCGGGGCCTGGTGCCCGGCCGCTTCGTCGTGGGCCCAGGCCAGGCGGACTTCGCCGCTGGCCACGCCGGGCAGCAACCGCGCCTGCAGGGCGTCGTCGCCCGCGAGCCGCAGCGCGGTCGCGCCGAGCACGATCGAGGCGAGGAAGGGCTCGAGCGACAGCGCGCGGCCTAGCTCCTGCATCACCGGCAGCAGGTCGATGGCACCGCCGCCGAAGCCGCCATGGGCCTGCGGCAAGGGCAGGGCGGTCAGGCCCAGCTCGGCCAACTGCCGCCACACCGCTTCGCTCCAGCCCGCGGGCGTGGCCGCGATCGCGCGGCGCTGCTCGAAACCATAGACATCACCGAGCAGGCGCGAGAGGCTGGCCTGCAGCGCCTGCTGCTCTTCATTGAGTTCGAAGTTCATGCGGGCCTATCCCAGGATCGTCTTGGAAAGAATGTCCTTCTGGACCTCGCTCGTGCCGCCGTAGATGCTGGCGGCGCGGCTGTAGAAGTAGCGCATCGCCAGCGGCCCGCCCCAGTGCTCCGCGCCGGGCCCGTCGTGCGCGCGGCGCTCCATCGCCGCGGGGCCGGCAATGCGCTGCAGCAGCTGCGCGATCTCCTGCTGCAGCTCGGTGCCCTTGAGCTTGAGCACCGAGGCGAAGCCCGGGTTCTTCTGCGCCGTGTCGCTCGACAGCAGGAAGCGCCAGTTCGTGACCTCGAGCGCGCGGATCTCGGCGTCGAGCACGGCCATCTCGGCGCGCAGCCTCGGGCTGTCGAGCAGCGGCCGGCCGGCCTGCGTGAGGCGGCCCGCCAGCTCGCGCGCATAGTCCAGCCGTTCGCGGCACAGGCCCACGTTGGCGATGCCGGTGCGCTCGTTCATCAGCAGGTACTTGGCGCAGTCCCAGCCGCGGCCTTCCTCGCCGACGAGGTTGTCGACCGGCACGCGCACCGCGTCGAAGAAGACCTCGTTGAGATGGTGCTGGCCGTCGATCGAGGTGATCGGGCGGATCGTGATGCCGGGGCTGCGCAGGTCGATCAACAGGAAGGAGATGCCGTGCTGCTTGCTGCCCGTGCCGTCGGTGCGCACCAGCGCGAACACCCAGTCGGCCAGGTGCGCGGTGGTGGTCCAGATCTTCTGGCCGTCGACGACGTAGTGTTCGCCCTCCCGCTTGGCCGAAGTGCGCAGCGAGGCCAGGTCCGAGCCCGAGCCCGGCTCGGAGAAGCCCTGGCAGAACCAGAGGTCGAGGTTCGCGAGCTTGGGCATGAAGAAGCGCTTCTGCGCCTCGGTGCCGAACTTCAGCAGCACCGGCCCGAGCATGCCCACGTTGAACACCTGCGGCAGCGGCGCGGGCGCGCGGAACAGCTCGTCGAGCAGGATCAGCCGCTCGGCCTGGCCGAGCTCGGCGCCGCCGTACTCACGCGGCCAGTGCGGCGCCGCCCAGCCTTTCTCATTGAGGATGCGCTGCCAGGTGACGGTGTCCTGCTTGCGCGGCGGATGGCCCAGGCGCAGGCGTTCGCGGATGTCGGCGGGAAGCCGGTCCTTGATGAATCGACGGACCTCGTTGCGGAAAGTGGTTTGATCGGGGGGCGTGTCTAGATCCATCGGGCGAAGCAGCGGTGGCTGAGAGTGGGCTCGGGCCATCATATGCCGGACTTCTTATTGGATCAACCATTGCGCTTCAGGTTGATATCCTTGTGACGCCCGATCCGGAAAATCTATCCAATGAGTGTTATGTAAAATCAATGATTCTGTTGTTGCGTGTGCTTCTGGCCCGTTTGGCCGTGAAGCTCAGCAATCAGTCCCGAGACGGAAATGCTTCGTCGATCTGCCGTGAACGCGCGACTTCATCGGCGTGCAGGTAGATCGACGTGGTCTGCAGGGAGGCGTGCCGCAGGTTGTCGCGAACGATGGTGAGCTCGGCCCCCCGCGCCAGCGCGTGAGTCGCGTGCGTGTGACGCATCCAGTGCGGACTGGCGAGGCGGAGCTTTTCGGCGAGCGCAGGGTTGTCCTTCCCCACCATTTCACCCGTGAGCAGGAAGAATCGGCGCAGGATGCTCCAGAGCCTGGCCGAGGTGATCCCCTCGGTGCTATCGAGATCGATGCTGCCGATCAACGGCAAGGTCGGATTCCAGCGCGCAAGGGTGGTTGGAATGCTGCGCTGGAGCAGATAGCGATCGAGTGCCGCCCGGGCCAGCGAGGGCAAGGCCACCTTGGCCGTCTTTGCGCCCTTGCCCACGAGATGCAGCCAGTGGTCGCCGCGGCTGTCGATCTCGATCTGGCCGAGCTTCGCGCCGACCAGTTCGCTCACGCGCAGTCCCGTCGCATAGGCGAAATCGAGGACGAAACGCAGCCTTTGCGCGGCGGGAAGCGTCCACCCTCTCCCCCACTCCAGTCCGTCGGCGATCGTGCGGATGAGCCCCCACTCCCCCTCGCTGAAGAAGCGAGCGGCGGCCAGGGGCCGAGCCGGTGCGCCGCCTCGAACCTTGATGCCGGCGAAAGGGTTGGCCAGGGTGTAGCGCTGCTGCATGAGCCAGCGGAACATGGCGCCGACGACCGACAGCGCGTAGGCGGTGGAGCGCGCGGACAGGTCTCCCGCGAACGGTCTCCAATCACTCGCGCCGCGCGGGCGCGCAGGGCCGACCCAGCGACCGCGGGGTGACGGACGGCGCAAGAAGGCCCGATAGGCGAGCGCATCCTCGGTGGTCAACGAAGAAAGGGCCCGTCCCCTCTCAAGGATCGACCAGAGGATGAGCCGCTCCGCTTCCTTGCGATAGGCGCGTTGTGTCGCAGGCGATTCCTGAAGAGCCAGCCAGGTCTGGATGGCCTGGTAGTCGTTGCTTGCCCCGAGTGCGCAGGTGGCCGGCGGCGCGCGAAAGGTGCCGCGGGATCCGTCGACATCGTTCGGGACATGAAGCCGTTCCCACGGCACCACGTCATTCGGCGCGTCGGAAACGACGAGCGCGCGTGCGCGCTCCGTCAGTTCGGGATGCGCCGTGAAGAGATCCTCGACCTGGCGCGCACCCGCGGCTCCGAGTCCCGGGACCGCGACCCACCAACGCCGCCGGCGCGGCACTCGCACGGTGAGCTCCGCGAGCGTGCGGATGCCATGGCCGTGCAATGCCTTCGCGATGCGTGGCGGCAACCAGGCTCCGACCTCGTCCGTCACCAAGGGCGCGCGCGGTGGCAGCTTGCGCAGGATTTCGATGGCATTGCGCACCGCTTCTGCCCGTGCCACGCGCTCCGTGGCGGGATGCGTGAGCAGCGCGGCGATGTCGTCACGACGACGTGTTTCGGCGAGCGCGACCAGTTGGCGCCGAATGGCGCCCAGGACCGCGCGGGAGGACTGTCCGTCGATGCTCGCGTGCCCGAGGTACTGAACCACGCTGGCACGTGCACTCATGCCCGCATACCAGGCGCGCAATGCCGCCAAGGCGGCCTGGCCAGGGAAGCCCTCCTCGCCTCGGTCACGAGGCCTTGCGGCTGCTTCGGAGGTGGGTGGGCTACTTTTCATGGGGAGAGATTCTCTCCCCAATCAATCTGTTGTGATAAGAAGAGTTATCGAAGTAGCACGGCTTCAACAATGGGGCCGGCGCCTGCCATCCGATCGACCTGAAGTGCCTGTGTCCTGGCCCAAAGTTGCTCGGCGCGTCCAGCGTCGAGTGCATAGGACCTGACACCGTCGGCAAACGGATTGGGGGAGTCATTCACTGGAGCGACGGCACAGTCCTCGAGATAGCGGCCTCCTATCTCGTCCGCGTCGGCCACGACTGCCGCCCAGACCGAAGTCGCCGCTGCCTGTCCGACATCTTTCAGTTGCCCTGGGGGAAGACCTGCTTCGGCACGCGCCTTGCCCACGGTTTCGAACAGGCCTTGCAATTGCTCCGCCGAGAAGTTGCGCGGCAGTTCGGTCAGGCTGTTGCCCGGCATCACCGCCGCCGCCCGGACGCCACGGCCGCGATGGCGCCTATCGAATTCCAGCGCAAACAGGGTCTCCGCCGTCTTCGATCGACCGTACGCGACGAACGGGTCGTAGGGCTGTTCCGAGAAGTTCGGATCGTCGAGGTCCACATCGGCAACGCGGTGCGCTTGGGACGACAGCATGACCAGGCGACCGTTGTCGACGAGAAGCGGTTCGATCCGATGGATCAGAACGAAGTGACCCAGGTAGTTGGTCGCGAACTGGGTCTCGAAGCCGTCGTTCGTCAGACCGAAGGGCGTGGCCATCACGCCGGCGTTGGCGATGATGGCGTCGAACGGACGACCGTCGGCGAGCAGTCTGTCGGCGCTGGCGCGCACGCTTCGCAGGGATGCGAGATCGAGTTCGCCCAGCTCGAAGCTGCCTCCGGCCTGCGCCGCCGCATCGCGCACCGATGCCGTTGCCGCCCGAGCCTTGGCCAGGTCCCTGACCAGTCCCACAACGCTGGCGCCACGCGAGACGAGCGCACGCGCGGTTTCGACACCGATCCCCGCCGATGTTCCCGTGACGAGGAAGCGCTTGCCCTTCAGATCGGCACCCGCCAGCACGTCTTGGGCGGTCGATTTCGCATCAAATTTCTTGCTCATGTCTGGTCCTTGCACGTTGTTCAGTTCGAATTTCATTGGCAGAGCCGCTGAAGCTCAGACGGCCAGGCCGCCGGCCACGTCGATCACGCTGCCCGTCATGTAGGCGCCGTTCGGTCCGACCAGGAAGCAGACCAGGGCCGCCACTTCCTCGAGCGTCGCGATGCGGCGTATCGGATGCAGATTCAGAAGCGCCTCCGGCACTCCGTCGCCGAGGACCTCGGTCGCCATGTCGGTCGGCATGACGCCCGGCTGCACGACGTTGGCGGTGATGTTGCGACTGCCGAGGTCGCGCGCCACGCCCTTCGCGTAGCCGACCAGGGCCGCCTTGCTTCCCGCGTAGTCGGCTGCTCCGGCGAACGGAACATGGGTGCCCAGCAGGGAGCCGATGAAGACGATGCGCCCGCCATCGGAAAGCACCGGTGCCGCCGCGCGCGTGGTGGCCACCGTTCCCATCACGTTGACCTGCCACTGCCGGTCGAGGTTGACCGTGTCGAGTGCGGGATCGTCGACGGTCTTGCCTTGCACGGCGATGCCGGCGTTGTTGACGAGGATGTCGATCCGGCCGAAGTGCGACAGCACCTGGTCGACCATGGACTTCGCCGCGGTCGTGTCGGCCTGGTCGCTTTGGATGGCCAGGGCCCGAACGCCCTTGGCTTTCAATTTCTCCACCACCGCATTCGCTTTTTCGGCAGAAGCGACATAAGTGATCGCGATATCGGCACCAAGGTCGGCCAACGCTTCCGCGGTCGCGGCGCCCAGCCCCCGCGAACCGCCGGTGATGAGGGCAAGCTTGCCCTTCAAGAATTGCTGCATGACATGCTCTTTCGAAGACAACCGCGCGCCGTGTCCCGGGCATCAGGAATTCATAACGATCGGTATCGTAACGAACGATATGGAAATGGACGAGGAGCGTCAAGCGGTTTAATATCGATCGTTACGAAAAAACCAAGGTGGTGCGACTCATGGGACGTCAGCGCGAATTCGATGTGGAGCAGGCACTGGACGCCGCACTGACCATGTTCTGGCGCAAGGGCTACGAGGGCACCTCGTACACCGATCTGACGCAAGCCATTGGCGTCGAACGCCCGGCGCTCTATTCGGCGTTCGGCAACAAGGAGGCGTTGTTCCGGCAGGCGCTGGAGCGCTACTACGCCCACTACCTGGCGTTCTTCCCCGCCGCGCTCGAGTTGCCGACCTCGCGCGAGGTTGCCGCGCACATCCTCTACAACACGGCGGAACTGAACACCCGCGACCCCGAACGCGCGGGTTGCCTGGCGATACACGGCGTGCTGGCCGGGTCGGACGACGCGGAGCCGGTGCGTCGAGCACTGGTCGAGGCCCGTGCCGCAGCTCAGACGACGTTGCAGGAGCGCTTCGAGCGCGCCAAGCGCGAGGGTGACCTGCCCTCCGATGCGAAGTGCGATGCGCTGGCGGCCTATGTCTGCGCCGTGTGCCACGGCATGGCGGTGCAGGCCAAGGCGGGCTTCAGCCGCGACGTGCTGGAGGCCGTCGCCGATCAAGCGCTTGCCACCTGGCCAGGCAGCGGCCGGTCCTCGGGCAGATAGCCGCAGGGGTGACGGCGAATCCTCGCTGGGCGCCAGCCGCCAGATCGTCGGCGTGGTGCACGGTCCGGCCCGCAAGGGTAGGTGCCGATTTCCGGGCTATAATCGAAGGCTTCGCGGCTGTAGCTCAGCTGGATAGAGTACTTGGCTACGAACCAAGGGGTCGTGGGTTCGATTCCTGCCAGCCGCACCAGAATTTCGGTTCTAGATCTACGGGTTAGACGCTCAGGCGTCTAGCCCGTTTTTCTTTGTGCGCGACCTTCGCGATTACTTGGCGAACAGCATCTCGATGTTCGCGAACGCCTTGATCTCGATCGCGTTGCCCGAGGGATCGAGGAAGAACATCGTCGCCTGCTCGCCCGCTTCGCCCTTGAAGCGGATGTAGGGTTCGATGATGAACCGGATGCCGGCCGCCTTCAGCCGGTCCGCCATCGCGTCCCAATCGGCGCGCGGAAGCACGATGCCCATGTGGCGCACCGGAACGCCCTTGCCGTCGACATCGTTCTTCTGCGCGACTCCGGCCTCTTCGGGCGAGAGATGGGCCACGATCTGGTGGCCGTAGAAATTGAAGTCGATCCAGTCCGGAGAGCTGCGGCCCTCGGGGCAGCCGAGGGTCTCGCCATAGAACCGGCGCGCGAGCGCGAGGTCATGCACGGGAAACGCGACATGGAACGGCGACAGCATCGCGGGGTTGGTGCGGGGGGCAAGCATCGGGGGGCCTCGGTGTGGTTGTACAGGCCCGAACGATAGGCATGCCGATGCAATAAAAAAAGCAATTAATATTGCGGTTTTAGACAAATAATTTTTGTATGAAGCCGAGAGGCCCGGGCCCGCCCCCGGCGCTCGAGAACAGCAGATCGCTTCCATGATCCGAGAACTGAAGACCCTTCTGGCGGTCGCGAGCGAGGGCACCTTCTCGGCCGCCGGCGACAAGATCGGACTCACCCAGTCGGCCATCAGCGCCCAGATGCAGCGCCTCGAAGCCGAGGTGGGCCACGACCTCTTCGACCGCGCCGGCCGTACCGCCCGTCTCAACGATCGCGGGCACCAGATGGTCGGCCAGGCCGAGCAGCTCATCCGCATGTATTCGGACCTGTGCGCCGGCAAGCTCGGAACGCCGACCTCGTTCCGGTTCAGCATCGGCTCGATCGCTTCGGCGCAATCGCACCTGCTGCCCGCGGCGATCGCGCGCTTCCATCGGCAGTTTCCGGAGGTCCGGACCCGGCTGGTGCCGGGCCTCTCGATGGACCTGGCCCAGCTCGTCGATGCCGGCGAACTCGAGATGGCGATCGTCATCCGGCCGCCCTTCTCCCTGCACAGCGACCTGCGATGGACCACGCTGGCGCAGGAGCCTTTCCGGCTCATCGTCCCGAGGGATGCGCCGGACATCGGCTGGCGGGAGCTGCTCATGACGCTCCCCTTCATCCGCTACGACCGCGCATCGCTGGCCGGCCGGCAGGTGGACCGGTTCCTGCGGCGCGAACATATGGCCGTGAGTGACGTCTGCGAGGCGGACGAACTCGAGGCGCTGATCCGCCTGGTCGCGCTCGGCCTGGGCGCGTCGCTGGTTCCGCAGACGATGCGCAACCGCCGCTGGCCCGCGGCGGTCCGCGTCATCGACCTCGAGGAAGACACCTTCCATCGGGACATCGGCCTGGTTCATCGCAGCAAGCGCAACATGAACGAAGCCTCGCGCGCGCTCGCGCACCTGATCACCGATGCCTATGGCGCGGTGCCGCCCGAGGCTTGAACGCGAGGGCATCGGCGCCTGCATGCCCTCCCGCGTCGATCACGCCACCGCTGCGCGTGCGAGTGCCGCATCCTGATCGGGTGTTCCGCCTGAAACCCCCAGCGCACCGATCAGCACACCGTCGCCATCGAACAGCGGCAAGCCGCCGCCCATCAGCAGCAGACCGCCCGCGTGGATGTGGTCGAAGTGCGGCGCCGGTACCCCCACCTGCAGCGGCGCATTCAGCGCTTCGCTCGGCATCCTGAACATCACGGAGGCGCGGGCCTTGGCGATGGCCAGTTCGCTCGAGGCGAGCCACGCATCGTCCATGCGCGAGAAGGTGACGAGGTTCGCACCGCGGTCGAGGACCGCGAACACCGCGTTCACGCCGGCCTCTTGTGCCGCCTGCCGGCCCCGGGCCACCACGCGGTGGGCATGGTCGATGGCGATGTCAGGCATTCTGCGACCACTCCGTCGCCTGCCACTGCCTGGCGGCATCGATCGTCGCCAGCGGACGCATCGTGCGATAGAGGTGCTCGTCGGCGGGAATGATCTCGACCATGGCGTCGATCATTTCCTGCGGATCGGCCTGATCGAGCAGGCTCCCGCTGAAGTCGGGCATCGGCACGACCGCCTTGTCGGCGTCGTACCACTGCACGAAGCTCTCGGCCCCGGTGTCGTTGAAGCCGGTGCCGAAGACGCCGGGGTTGACGGTCGCGACCTTGATGCCGAAGGGCGCGAGCTCCGCTTTCATCGATCCGGCAATGGCTTCGATCGCGTGCTTGGTCGCGCAGTAGATGCCGAGGAAAGGCACCACCAGGATGCCGCCCATCGACGAGGTCCACACCACCTTGCCCGAGCGGCGCGCCACCATCCTGGGCAGGATGGCCTGCACCAGTTGCAGATGGCCGAACACGTTGATGTCGAACGACTCGCGCACGCGCTGCATCGGGATGTCGGCGATCGAGCCGCCCTCCATGACGCCGGCGTTGAGCACCAGCACGTCGGGATCGAAGGAGCCCGCGTGCGCGATGTCGATGCCGTCGAGCAGGTTGAGCTTGATCACCTCCATCTCGACCCCGGCGGCGGCGGCATCCGCGCGCAGGCCGCGGACCTGCGGCCAGGTTTCGGCGGCGGCCACCACCTGGTGGCCTTGCCGGGCCAGTTCGATGGCCGAGCCGCGGCCGAAGCCCGAGCTCGCACCCGTGATCAAGATCTTCTGGGACATGGTTCGAATACCTTTCGTGTGACTGTGCGAGCCAGTCTAGGAAGGCCATACCATTCGGACAATCCCACCAACGCTTGTTGCTCCGATGAATCCCGTTCATCAATTCAAGGGCTGCGATCTGTTCGCCCTGAATGTCTTTCTTTCGGTCGCGACGCATCGCAGCTTTCGTGCCGCGGGCCGGGAGCTGGACATCACGGCATCGGCCGTCAGCCACTCCATCAAGACGCTCGAGCAGCGCCTGGCCGTGAGACTGCTGAACCGGACCACGCGCAGCATGTCCTTGACCGATGCCGGGGAGCGGCTGGCGGTCAAGCTGCGGCCCAGCTTGTCGTCGCTCACGCAGGCCTTGCAGGAGGTCGACGAGTTCCAGCACACACCGAGCGGCACGATACGCATCAATTCCAGCGAAGGCGCGGTTCGCCTGGTGCTGCGGCCCCTGCTCGCGCGCTTCGTGCGCACCTATCCGCAGGTCCATCTCGACATCGTCTGCGACGGGAGGCTCGGCGACGTCGTGGCCGACGGCTTCGACGCGGGCATTCGTCTGTTCGAAGCCGTGCCGCAGGACATGATTTCGGTGCGCGTGGGCGGGCCGGTGCGTTTTGCCGCCGTGGCCTCGCCCAGCTACCTGGCGGCGCGCGGTCGGCCTGCCGTGCCGCAGGACCTGCACCAGCACGACTGCATCCGGTTCCGTTTCGAGAGCGGTGCCCTCTATCGCTGGGAGTTCGCCCGCCATGGCGTCGAGGAGAGCATCGACGTCAAGGGGCCGATCACCCTCACCGACCAGCCGCTGATGGTCGATGCCGCGATCGAGGGCATCGGCATCGCCTTCGTGCCCGATCACCTCGCCCTGGAGGCATTGCGCGACGGCAGGCTCGAACGCGTGCTGGATGAATGGTGTCCCGCCTATCCGGGCCTGTGTCTCTACTATCCCGGACACCGCCACGTCTCCGGTGCCTTGCGTGCACTGATCGACATGGTGCGCGACGGGGCCTCGTGAGGACGCTTCCTCGCTCGGGAATTTCGCGAGAGCGCACCAGGCATCGCAACCGGCCGCGTTCGAACCCTCTTGAGTTGCCCCGCAACGTCCCGACCTGCAGGGTCTACGGCGCGCGCGTTGCGCCCCCGCGATCGTTGTCGTAGCCTGCACTTCCCGTGGACCTGCACTCGTTTCACCCCTCCGTCGCCCGCTGGTTCCTGCGAACCTTCCCCGGCCCCACCTCGGCCCAGGCCCAGGCGTGGCCGGCGATCCGTGCCGGGCGCGACACGCTGGTGGCCGCGCCCACCGGCTCGGGCAAGACGCTCACGGCCTTCCTCGCGGCGCTCGACGACCTGGTGCGCCGCGGCCTCGATCCCGCCGGCCTGCCCGACGAGACCGCCGTCGTCTACGTCTCGCCGCTGAAGGCGCTGTCCAACGACATCCGCCTGAACCTCGATGCGCCGCTCGCGGGCATTCGCGCCGAGCTGGCGGCGCTGGGGCTGCCCGAGGTCGACATCCGCACCGCCGTGCGCACCGGCGACACGCCGCAACGCGAGCGCCAGCAGAGCCTGCGCCGACCGCCGCACGTGCTGGTGACCACGCCCGAGTCGCTCTACGTGCTGCTGGGCTCCGCCTCGGGCCGCAAGATGCTGTCGACGGTGCGCAGCGTGATCGTCGACGAGATCCACGCCATCGCCGCGAGCAAGCGCGGCAGCCACCTGGCGCTGTCGCTGGAGCGCTTGCAGGAGCTCTGCACGGCGCAAGGTGGCGCGCGGCCGGTGCGCATCGGCCTGTCGGCCACGCAGAAGCCCATCGACGAGGTGGCGCGCTTCCTGGTCGGCGCGGGCGCGCTGCGCGCCGACGGCACGGCCGATTGCGAGATCGTCGACATCGGCTATGCCAAGCAGCGCGACCTCGCGCTCGAGCTGCCGCCCACGCCGCTCGAGGCCGTGATGTCGGGCGACCAGTGGACGCAGGTCTATGCGCGCGTGGCCGAACTCGTGTGGCTGCACAAGACCACGCTGGTGTTCGTCAACACGCGCCGCATGGCCGAGCGCGCGGCGCGGCACCTGGGCGACATCCTCGGCAAGGAGGCGGTGGCCGCGCACCACGGCAGCCTGTCGAAGGAAACGCGGCTGGCCGCCGAGCAGCGCCTCAAGCGCGGCGAGCTCAAGGTGCTCGTCGCCACCGCCTCGCTCGAGCTGGGCCTGGACATCGGCGACGTCGACCTCGTGTGCCAGCTCGGCTCGCCGCGCGCCATCGCCACCTTCCTGCAGCGCGCGGGACGTTCGGGCCATGCGGTGGGCGGCGTGCCGAAGGCGCGGCTGTTCGCGCAGTCGCGCGACGAGCTGGTCGAATGCGCCGCCCTGCTCGACTGCATCCGACGCGGCGAGCTCGACGCGCTGCGCGTGCTGCCGGCGCCGCTGGACGTGCTGGCGCAGCAGATCGTGGCCGAGACCGCCTGCCGCGAATGGAACGAGGACCAGCTGTTCGCCCTCGTGCGCCGCGCCTGGCCTTATGCGCAGCTGTCGCAGGCGCGCTTCATGGAGGTGGTGCGCATGATGTCCGAAGGCTTCGCCACGCGGCAGGGCCAGCGCGCGGGCTATGTGCACCGCGATGCCGTGCACCACCTGCTGCGCGAACGCAAGGGCGCGCGCATGACCGCGCTGACCTCCGGCGGCACCATCCCCGAGACCGGCGACTACACGGTCGTGCTGGAACCGCAGGCCGACAAGATCGGCACCGTCAACGAGGACTTCGCGGTCGAGAGCCTCGCGGGCGACGTGTTCCAGCTGGGCAACACCAGCTACCGCATCCTCAAGATCGAGCCGGGCCGCGTGCGGGTGGAAGACGCGCAGGGCGCGGCGCCCAACATTCCGTTCTGGCTCGGCGAGGCGCCGGGGCGCAGCGACGAGCTGTCGTTCGGCGTGTCGCGGCTGCGCGAGGAAGTCGCGCAGGCGCTCGCCTCGGGCGGCCACGACGCGGCCATGGCGCTGCTGACGCAGACCATCGGCCTCGACGACGAGGCCGCGCGCCAGATCGTCGCGCATCTCGCACAGGCGCGCGCCGTGCTCGGCGATCTGCCCACGCAGCACACGCTCGTGATGGAGCGCTTCTTCGATGCCTCGGGCGGCATGCAGCTGGTGATCCACGCGCCCTTCGGCAGCCGGCTCAACCGCGCCTGGGGCCTGGCGTTGCGCAAGCGCTTCTGCCGCACCTTCAACTTCGAGCTGCAGGCCGCGGCGACCGAGGACGCGATCGTGCTGTCGCTGTCGACCAGCCACAGCTTCCCGCTCGACGAGGTGGCGCGCTACCTGCACTCGGCCTCGGCGCTGCATGTGCTGGTGCAGGCGCTGCTCGACGCGCCCCTGTTCGGCGTGCGCTGGCGCTGGAACGCCACCACCGCGCTCGCGCTGCCGCGCTTCACCGGCGGGCGCAAGGTGGCGCCGCAGCTGCAGCGCATGCGTTCCGAGGACCTGCTCGCGGCCGTCTTTCCCGACCAGGTCGCGTGCGCGGAGAACATCGTCGGCGAGCGCGAGATCCCCGAGCATCCGCTGGTCGCGCAGACGCTCGACGACTGCCTGCACGACGCGATGGACGCCGACGGCTGGCTCGCGCTGTTGCGGCGCATGGAGGCCGGCGAGGTGCGCGTGCTGGCGCGCGACCTGCCTGCCCCCTCGCCGCTCGCGCTGGAAGCCCTGAACGCGCGGCCCTATGCCTTCCTCGACGATGCACCGCTCGAGGAGCGCCGCACGCAGGCCGTGCAGAACCGGCGCTACACCGATCCGCAGAGCGCCGACGACGTCGGCCAGCTCGACGCCCAGGCCATCGCGAGCGTGCGCGAGGAGGCCTGGCCGCAGCCGCGCAGTGCCGACGAGATGCACGAGGCACTCGGCATGCTCGGCGCCCTCAACGACGACGAGGTGGCGCAGCAGGCGGACTGGAAGAAATGGCTGACGGCACTCGCCAAGGCCGGCCGCGCGACGCGCCTGATCTTCGAAGGCAAGGGCCGTGCTGCACGCGGCCTGTGGGTGACGGCCGAGCGGCTCGGCCTGCTGCGCGCCGTGGCGCCCGATGCGCCGATGCAGCCCGCCATCGTCGCGCCGGACGACGCCGAGCAGCCCGCCGACCGCGACACCGCGCTGCGCGAACTGCTGCGCTCGCGCCTGGGCGGGCTCGGCCCCGTGACCGTCGCGCAGCTCGCTGCGCCGCTCTTCCTGTCGGCCGCGGAGGTCGAAGGCGCCCTGCTCGCGCTGCAGGCCGAAGGCAGCGTGCTGCAGGGCCGCTTCACGCCCGGCGGCACCGAGCCCGAATGGTGCGAGCGCCATCTGCTGGCACGCATCCACCGCTACACGCTCGGACGCCTGCGCCGCGAGATCGAACCGGTCGAGCCGCGCGACTTCGTGCGCTTCCTCTTCGAATGGCAGCACATCGGCGCGGGCTCGCGCGTGAGTGGTCCGGAAGCGCTGTCGGGCATCCTCTCGCAGCTCGAAGGCTACGAGGCGCCCGCGCCGCTGTGGGAGGCCGAGCTGCTGCCCGCGCGCGTGAGCGACTACGCGGGCGCCTGGCTCGACGACCTGTGCACCGCCGGGCGCGTGCTGTGGACGCGGCTGCGCCCGACGGCCACCGAGGGGCGCAAGGGCGCGGGCAGCCTGTCGTTGCGCGCCACGCCGGTGGTGCTGTTGCCGCGCCGCAGTTCGGCGTTGTGGACCACGCTCGCGCCCGCACCTGCCGACGACGACAACCTGGGCTCGCGCGCTTCACGCGTCGCCACGCACCTGGCCCAGCACGGCGCCTGCTTCTTCGACGAGATCGCGCACGGCACGCGGCTGCTGCCGGTCGAGATCGAG
>NZ_JBZAYE010000137.1:0-14412 GCF_058244205.1 Variovorax sp. 20P10.2.4 | reverse complement strand
GGCAGCGCGATGCTGATCCTCGATGCGCACCGCCCGATCAACGGACTGGCCGTGAACTACCGGGTGCTGGGCTTTCGCCCGCCGATGCTGATGTCATCGCTCGGGCGCTGCTACCTCGCCTTCTGCCCCGAGGACGAACGGCGCCAGCTCCTCGCGGCGCTCGCGCGTTCGCCGCACCAGGTCGACCGCGACGCGCGGCGGCCCGAGAACGTGCGCCGCATGGTGGCGAACGCGCGCGCCCAGGGCTACGTGTCGCGCGACCCCACCGCCACCAGCATGGATTCGCCCGATCGCTTCGGCGCCATCTCGGTGCCGGTGCGGCTGGCCGAGCGCGTGGTCGGCTGCATCAGCTGCGCCTGGCTGCCCGCGGTGCGCAGCGAGCGCGAGATGGTGGCGCAGCACCTGGCCGACCTGCAGGCGGCTGCGCAGGGCATCGAGCGCAAGCTGCGGCAGGCCGGCTTCGAGCCGGCGCCGCCCTCGGGCTGAATCAGAACTCCGCGTCGAGCTCGTCGATCTCGTCGGGCTCCTGCTTCGCCGCCGCCACCCACTCCTTCATCGCGGGCAGTTCCATCACGCGCTTGCAGTAGGCCGTGCAGGCGCTGTCGAGCGCCACGTCGTAGCTCAGGAAGCGCGTGACCACGGGCGCGTACATCGCATCGGCGATGCCCGGCTGCTCGCCGAACAGGTAGGGGCCGCCGTAGGCCTTGAGGCATTCGCGCCAGATCGCCACGATGCGGTCGATGTCGGCCTGCGCGCGCGACCACACCTTGAAGTTCTTGAACCGGGCCTTGATGTTCATCGGCAGCGCGCCGCGCATGGCCGCGAAGCCCGAATGCATCTCGCCGCAGATCGCGCGGCAGTGGGCCCGGGCCGCCACGTCGGCGGGCAGCAGGCCGGCCTTGGGCTTGATCTCGTTGAGGTACTCGCCGATCGCCAGCGTGTCCCACACCTTCACCGAGCCATGCTGCAGCGAGGGCACCAGCATCGAGGACGACAGCAGCAGCATCTCGGCCTTCATGGCCGGGTCGTCGGGCGGAATGATCTTCTCGCTGAAGTCCAGGCCCGCCAGCCTGCACATCAGCCAGCCGCGCAGCGACCAGGCGCCGTAGTTCTTGCTGCTGATGGTGAGAACGGGTTTGGCCATCGGGTGTGCTCCTTGGTGCCGGCAAGCGCCGCCGGTGGCCAGCGACGTGCAAGCCCTGTGCCACCCGTTCCATCCCGGTGCGCCCGGCCTTGGCCCGCAACTTGCCTCTGGCACTGCAACGCACCACAACCATGCTCTACCGCGTCTACCAGAACCAGGCCGACCTGCTCTCCCCGCTGCGGCTCGCCTCCCAGTACATGGCGCGCGCGCTCTGGCAGGACGGCAGCGAGCGCACCATGCAGCGGCGGCTGGCGGCGCAGTGCGAGGTGTTCTCGCGCATGCGGCTCACCCACAGCCGGCCGCCCTACGGCATCGCCAGCGTGCCGGTCGACGGCGACGAGGTCGCGGTGCACGAGGAGGTCGCGCTGAGCGCGCCCTTCGGCACCCTGCTGCATTTCAGGAAGGACGGCGACCATCCCACGCACCCGCCCGTGCTGCTGGTTGCACCGTTGTCGGGCCATTTCGCCACCTTGTTGCGCGAAACCGTGCGCACCCTGCTGCGCGACCACGACGTCTACCTGACCGACTGGCACAACGCACGCGACGTGCCGCTGTGGCAAGGCCGCTTCGGCCTCGACGACTACACGCTGCAGCTCATCGCCTTCCTCGAGGCCGTCGGCCCCGGCGTGCACATGGTCGCGGTGTGCCAGCCCTGCGTGGCCGCGCTGGCCGCCACCGCGCTCATGGCCGAGGACGACAACCCCGCCACCCCGCGCAGCCTCACGCTGATGGCCGGGCCGGTCGACTGCCGCATCAACCCGACCGCGGTGAACCGCCTCGCCACCGACCGCCCGATCGACTGGTTCCGCCGCAACCTCATCAGCCACGTGCCCTGGCCGCACGCGGGCGCGATGCGGCGCGTGTACCCGGGCTTCCTGCAGCTCGCGGCCTTCATGAGCATGAACCCCGAGCGCCACAAGAAGCAGTTCGAGGACATGTACCGCCACCTGGTCGAGGGCGAGCTCGAGAAGGCGCACACCATCGGCAACTTCTACGACGAGTACCTCGCGGTCAACGACCTGCCCGCGGAGTTCTACCTCGAGACCGTGGAGCGCGTGTTCCAGACCTACGACCTGCCGCGCGGCCAGCTCACCGTGGGCGACCGCACCGTGAACCCGGCCGCGATCCGCCGCACCGCGCTGCTCACGGTCGAGGGCGAGCGCGACGACATCTGCGCGGTGGGCCAGACCGTGGCGGCGCAGGACCTCTGCACCGGCGTGCGGCCCTACCTCAAGGCCCACCACCTGCAGGCCGGCGTGGGGCACTACGGCGTGTTCAGCGGCAGCAAGTGGAACGCCCAGATCTATCCGCGCGTGCGCGAAACCATCCACGCGGCCGCCGAGCTGCACTGAGCTAAGGCTGCGGCAGCGCGGCCTCCACCGCGGCCGACTGGGCCGGCCGCCCTCCCGCCTCCAGGTACTTCCAGTACGCCACGTACCCCGAGAGGTAGTGCTCCACGTCGTCGATGCGCACGCGGAAGCTGTGGTGGCGGATGAAGAAGCTGCCCACGATGCGCTGCGGATTGCGGAAGAACATCGCGAGCTCGGGCCAGAAGTGTCCGCTCAGCAGGTAGCGCGCGCGCTGCTCGAGCGCGCGGTAGAACTTCTCGATGTCGAAGCCCTCGAGCAGGTGCGCATGCGCGGGGTCGGCCTGCAGCCGCGTCACCATCTTCTGCGCCGCCATCATCAGCTCGAGCAGGGTCGGGAAGGTGGTGATGCGGTTGAGCACGAACTCGAGGTGGTCGCGCACGTTGTCCAGGCCGAAGCGGAAGTAGCGCTCTTCCGGCCGGTACAGCGTGAGCTCGTTGACGCAGTAGCTGAGCCAGTGGTCGTGCGCCTCCCAGTGGCGCGCCTCGATGAAGTGCGCGAAGGCCTTCTCGACCGCGCGCAGCCAGCGCTCGTCGCGCGTCAGGCCGTAGAGGCGCATCAGTCCGAAGGCGGCCTCGCCGTCGTAGTAGATGATCCGGTTCTCCTCCTTCACGCGCAGGTCCGGATGGTGGAGCACGTGCACGAAGCGGCCGCTGGTCGGGTCCTGCATGTGCAGGATGCCGAGCGCGAGCTGCTCCATCAGCGGCAGGTACTTCCGGTCGCCCGTGAGCTCGGTGTACTTGACCATCGCGAGCAGGCACACGGCATTGCCGCCGAGCTTGATCTCGTCCTCGATGTCGACCAGGAACGCGGCCTGCGCCCCATCGGGCAAGGTGGCGGGCCGGATCAGCTCGCCGGTCAGGTGGCCCAGCGCGCGGTCGATCGCCGCCTTGTGCTCGGGCTTGCGCGTCAGCTCCCAGCCCTCGATCAGCGCATAGGTCGAGCTCGCATGGCGCAGCGCGTTGTAGGTGGGAATGGCGCGGTCGAAGCAGGGAAACCAGCCGTAGTGATAGGCGCCCGAGCTCTTGACCTGGCGCGCGAGGTAGGCGGTGCTGGTCTCGACGATCTGGCGCACGCGCGCCGCGTCCCAGGCCGGCAGCCGGCGGTAGCCGCGGCCCACGCCCTCGTGCTCGATGCGGTGCGCCTCCTTGCCGTCGGTGAACACGGCGCGCGTGTCGAACACCCACACCGGCTGCTGCGGGTCGGT
Organism: Variovorax sp. 20P10.2.4; assembly: GCF_058244205.1. Classification (NCBI taxonomy): domain Bacteria; kingdom Pseudomonadati; phylum Pseudomonadota; class Betaproteobacteria; order Burkholderiales; family Comamonadaceae; genus Variovorax; species Variovorax sp. 20P10.2.4. The sequence continues at coordinate 10,694 of NZ_JBZAYE010000137.1, read as the reverse complement.
GGGCCAGCTCAGTTCGCGCCCGTAGCGGTGCTGGCCGAACAGCCGGAGGTTCGCCGCGTTGGGCGTGGCCTCGTCGAACTTGCCGTCGTAGAGCACGGCATGGGCACCGATGTCCTGCTCGAGCATGGCCACCGACAGGTCGGCGTCGAAGGCGATGCCGCTGCGGAAGTAGTTGCGCTTGGTGGCCAGCAAGGCCTGCTGCAGCCCCTTCCAGTGCATCGCCTGCACCGTGTGGACCACGTCCGCGCGCAGCCAGATCGGCGCCGTGCTCTGCTTGCGCAGCCAGGTCTGCAGCAGTTGCGCGCCGCGGCGCCACACCTCGTCGAAGTTCCTGCCGCGCACCGTCACCACGTGCGCGCGCTCCTTGGCGTTGCAGGCCGACAGGAACAGCACGCCCGCGCCTTCCGGCGCCGCGGCCTCCATGCACTCGGCCCACGTCGCGGCCACCGCGGGCTTCGCGCACGCGAGCAGTTCACCCAGACTCATCGAAGATTCCTCACATGGCTTCCATCGGCTGGCGATGCGATGGCTGCGCGCATTGTCCCTCGTCCCGGCGTCATTCCCAGGGCCGCGCGGCCGCGGCTTCGTACTCCTGCGGCGTGCCGCAGAAGACGATCTGCTCGGGCCCGACCAGCTCGTAGGCCACGCGCGCGCCGCGCGCGATCAGCGCGTTGTAGCAGGGCGCGATGTAGTACTCGCCGCGGATCAGCAGCTGGTGCTGCTGCTGGTGCGCGAAGGCCTCGTCGAAGACCCGCGCATCGGCGAAGTGGTAGAGGCCGTCGCTGCACAGGCTGGAGATCCGTTCCTTCTCGGTGGTGCGCAGCACCGAGCGATCGGGCCCGGGCTCGACGAAGGACCAGTGCTCGCCCTCGCCCTCGAACACCTCGAGGTAGCCCGCGGCGCCGTCGGCCAGCGCCGACTTGCGGAAGCCGGGCCGGATGGTGTCGATGTTGAAGACGTAGAGCGCCTCCTCGCTGCGCAGCGCCTGGAGCCCGCGGTGCACCGAGTCGGCTTGCCCCAGCGTGTCGCCGTCGAGCTCGACGATGTGGAAGGACTTGACGCCCAGCGCCTTGAGCTCGCGCACCAGGAACTCGACCACGTCGTGGTCGCGCCGCACCACGAACAGGAACAGGTCGTCCTGGAAATAGCGCTCGAAGGACTTCACCACATGGAAGAACACCGTGCGCCCGTGCAATGGCAGCCGGTACTTGGGCAATGCATAGCCGGCCTCGGTGAAGCGACGGCTCCTGCCCATCATCGGTATCACGAACATCGCTCAGTGCTCCATCTGTTCGTACAGGCGCAGCGCATTGGCCAGCATCGCGCGCTGGCGGCGCGGCGCGTCCTGGTGCAGCGGCAGCATCGACAGGAACAACAGCACCGTGATCGGCGCCACGTGGCGCGCGGTCATGCCGTTGAGCAGCGGCAGCGCCGCGAACAGCTTCTGGATCGCGGCCACGTCCTCGTCGGCATGGATGCGCAGGCGGAAATCCAGCCCCGTCCCGTCGTCGATCTCGAAGGCATCGGCCACGATGTAGTCGTACAGCCCCAATACCGAATGCGCGAGCTTGGCGAGGTCGTAGCGCAGGTCGCCGACGAGCCGCGGCTCGTCGCGGAAATTGAGGCCGCGCGGGTCGATCAGCTTGATGCAGTCCGAGCGGGTGTCGAACAGGATGTTGCTGAAGCACAGGTCGCCGTGCATCACGCCCGGCACCAGCGGCACGCGCGCCGCGGCCTCGAGGCAGCGCTCGAGGATCTCGGCCAGCGAGGGCAGCGCGCGCCCGTTGAGCCGCGTGGGCGCCGACAGGCTCATCCCGCTCGCGGTGGCATAGGCATCGAGCCGCGCGCGCGTCTTGTCGCCCAGCATGCCGCGGCTGTCCTGCGCCACCGCCTGGCGCTCGCGCTCGCCCAGCGGCACCGCCGTCTGGCAGGCCGCGAGCCAGTCGGCCAGGTGCCTGAACACGCGCGACCAGAAGGCAGTGGAGTTGCGGCCGTGCACGTAGAGCTCGTTGAGCGGCGCCATGCACAGGTACTCGAGTTCGTAGCCATAGCCGCCGTCCCCGTCCTCGACCGCGCCGCGGTCGAGCAGTTGCGGGACGTATACGCGCAGCCGCGGCGGCAGCGCCTCGAACCAGCGTGCCTCGGCCTCGAGCTTGCGCGGCTGGCTGCCGGTCTTGCGCACGCGCCGGTCGCCGATGGCGAGGTCGTTGAAGGCGCGCTGCGTGGTGATGCGCGCGCGCGAACGGTAGAAGGTGTTGACGTGGCCGAAGTCCGACCACTGCGCGGTCTGCACGCGCTGCAGGTAGCAGGCCTCGTCGTAGGCCGAGACCGCGCGCTCGAACGAGCCGCGCGCTGCCACCAGGCATTTGGCGAGCCGGCTGACCGACTGGAACGCGAAGTAGCCGCACCACACGCGCACCGCGGTCTCCGAGCCGTGGTCCACCTGCCAGTCGTAGTCGTCGGCCGACTCGGCCACGCTCAGGCAGTCCCAGCCGGTCGGAAGGTCGTTGATCAGCGTGTCGCCCAGCAGCAGCCGCATGCCGTCGTCGTAGCGGCCCACGGTGTTGATCGAGAACAGCAGCGAGTCGGCCAGCGTGAGCCCGTCGGGCACGCGCAGCACCTGGATCGCATGCGCCTCGAGCGCCTGCACGTCGCGGTGCGAGACGGCATGGCTCTCGGGCAGCGAGAGATAGATGGGCTCGCCCGGGAAATGCCGCGCCAGCAGCTCGGCCTGGTGCACGAACAGCCGATGGTTGGCCACCGGCAGGAAGGCCGGCGGCAGGCGGCCGAACTCCGACTGCAGCTCGGAGTCGACGTAGGCCGCCGAGGTGACGACGATCACTTCTCGTGCTCCAGCAGCCGGTCGATTTCCTCGCGGCTGTACTTGAGGAACTCCGAGGGCCGGATCGCGCGGTCGTCGACGTAGAAGCCCTCCTCGCCGCACCATGGCTTGCCGACGTGGATCTCGTCGTAGGGCACGTCGTGGCGGGCCAGCCAGTCGATGATGATCGGCAGCGTGTGGGCGTTGATGCGGCCGACATTGCCGCCGAAGCTGTTGACGTTGCGGCTGGTGTAGATCGAGATCGCGAAGCCCTGCTCGCGGTAGCTGCGCAGCCGCTCGATCATGTCCTCGCGCGGGCGGGCATTGGGGTAGTCCTTCTGTTCCGCCACGCACAGCGTGTGGTCCAGGTCGAAGATCAGGCGTTTCAAGTGGGGCTCCTCTAATTCTGGTTCGCGGCGGCCGGGTCGATGGCCAGGAAGCGCGCGATTTCGTCGTTGTGGCGTACGCCCGAGGCGGCCATCGCGCGCTGCACGACGCGCATGAGCCGCGGGTTGTGCGCCGTGTCGCGCTGGTCGGCGTCGGGCCACTGGTACGGCGGCAGGCCGCGCTCGCGCGCCACGGCCTCGGTCTCCTCGCCGAAGGCCTGCAGGATGCGCAGCATCAGCGAGTGGCCGCGCCAGATCTCGTCGCGCACCACCGGGCTGCCGTCGGCGAAGCGGCGCGCGCGCAGCTCGTCGGGCATGGCCATCGGCGGTTCGCCGGCCTTGGCCAGCTCGGCCAGCCGGTTCCAGAAATGGCGCACGTCGTAGGGATTGGGATTGGCGAACACGCGCGCGCGCAGTTCGGTGGGCGTGGCCGGCAGCGACGTGCTCCACAGCGTGGGGTTGCGCCGGTTCTCGGCCAGCGTCACCCACTCGGCCCACTTCGCCATGCCCTCGAGGTACCAGCTGGCGCGGAACATCGCGTGGCCGTACTGGAACAGGTGGAACAGCTCGTGCGGGATCAGGTAGTCCTTCACCCGCTCGTGGTTGCCCGCGAGCGCGGCATTGATGGCGATCGAGAGCGTGCAGCGGTCGGCGCGCGCGCGGCTGCCGGGATAGCGGATCACGGCCGAGAACGAGAGCCCGCGCTTGTCCGCGACGCCGGGGCTGTAGGCATCGAAGTTCAGCAGGTCGATGTCGATCGTCTCGGCCTGCCTGAAGCGCGGGCTGCGCAGCGGATCGCGAAAGCCGTTGGCCAGGTAGATGCGGCGCACGGTGTCCAGGTGCAGCGCGGCGTCCTCGACCATGTCGGGCACGCCGTTGCCGTTGAGGTCGACGCCGGTGTAGAGCGCATGCGGCCCGTCGAGCGCATAGAAGACGCGGATGCCGTTGAACTCGTGGCGCTGCGTCAGCGCCAGCCGGTGCGCGTTCTTCGAGATGCGGCAGCCCGCGCCTTCGGGTCCCTGCTGCAGGCCCGGCTCGCGGTCGGCCTGGTCCTGCGCGCGCGCCGCGCCCGGCAGCAGGCCCAGGAACAGGGCCCACAGCACCGACAGGGCCAGCACGGCCTGCATGCGACGCACCCGTGTCACCGCGGCGCCGCGCCGGCCAGGGCGTTCCACAGCAGGCGGTCCATCTCGCTGGCCGGGCCCGCGGGCAGGTCGGCCGACAGCATCGCGCGCAGCTCGCCGCGGCCATAGGCGGCGGCGGGCACGGCCTCGACGGCATGGATGTTTTCGAGCGGCCGCCGCCGCACCCCCTGGAACAGCAGCGCATGCGCGAGCGAGCAGTGCGAGCGCAGCCGCTTCGGAAAGCCGAACCAGTTCTCGCGGATCGCCTGGGTCTGCAGCCCCAGCGTGTTGGCGTAGCAGCCCATGGCCTCGGGCGAGCCGACCGCGAACTGGTCGCCGGCATAGAGCGTCTTGGTCACCGCGAGGTGGTTGAAGAACAGCACGCGCTGGCGGCGGCAGGCCTCGGCCATGCCGGCCCAGTCGGGCGCGGCCGTGCCGGCGCGGAAGGCGCGGTCGGGCCGGATCCGGATCACCAGGTCGTAGTCGCCGCCGTCCTCCAGCATCAGGCGGTGCGCTTCCTGGATCTTGTAGAACATCTTGAGCTGGTTGTTCGTGTCGTGCTCGAACTCGGGCCGCCGGTGGTTCTCGATCGCCACCACCGCGTCGGCGCCGTACACCGCGCGCAGGTCCGCCTCGTCGAGCGTCGACGACACCTCGAGCCGGGCGAAGAAGTTCGGATAGGCCTTCTTCATCGCGGCCAGCCCGTAGCGGAAGCCGGCCTGCCGGTAGGCCTCGGCGAAGGGCGCGAACTTGAAGATCCGGTCCACGCCGTTGCCCGACATCGGATCGGGAAAGCGCCAGCCCGTGTCCTCCCAGGTATGGACGAAGTACTTCACCTGGTGGCCGTCCAGCCCCAGGTGCTTCCAGGTCTGGAAGGCGGCCGCATAACCGCGCATCTGGCCCGATACGCACACGGCGATGCGCAGCGGCGCGCCGGCGGCCGGCGTCGGAGGCTCGGCCCGCGCCGCGCCGGATTCGAAGGCGCGCGCAATCCTCGCGCTGGCGCGTGCCTGTCTCGCCCGCTTGCCTCCCTCGGCCGGCGGCAGGCTGCGCACCTGCGCGAGGATGCGCTCGTACAGCGCCTCGTCGAACAGGCCATAGCCGAGGATCAGCAGCCGGCAGATCGCCGCGTCGCTCAGGCAGCGCAGGCCCTGCGCGTCCTCCAGCAGGTCGTTCGCGAAGGCGCGCAGCAGCGCACCGTTCGCGGGCAGCACACTCTGGAAGAAGCGGCACAGCGTCTCGTGGTCGCAGCGCTGGAACAGCTCGACCAGCATCTCGCGCCGCAGGTCGTCGCCATAGCCGAGGAAGCCCTCGACCGCGAGCATCAGCGCGGTGCGGTCACGCGGGTCGGCGAACTCCCGGTGCTCGAACAGCGGCCGCGCCACGCCGGCCAGGCTGCGGTAGCTCGCGCCCTGGTGCCGCTTGAGGCCCGCGAGGAAGCTCGCGAAGGCGAAGGGAAAGGCCTCGAGGGCCTGGGCCAGCCGGGCCGCATGGCCATCGATCTGGCCCGCGATCATCTGCACCGCGCCCGCGTCCATCTCGCCCTGGGCGGGAAAGTGGCGCGCCCAGGTCTCGCCGCCGCGCAGCTCGAGCGCCGCCGCGACGTTGCCCGACAGCACCAGCGCCTCGTGGTAGCGCAGCACGATCTCCTTCTCGAACGCATGGCCCTCGCCGAGCGCGCGGCGCAGCCGGTACAGGCTCAGCTCATGCTGATCGGCGCGCGCGAAGGCCGCCAGCGCGGCCTCCATGTCGGCGACCGAGGTCCAGGCCCCGGAGGCGATCGCTTCGAGCGGTGCGTCTTCCCGCCACATCGCTCAGGCCGCCAGCGCGACGGCTTCGGCCTCGCGCACCACCGGCAGCCAGGGGGCGGCCAGCATGCCGATCGGCGGCGGCGTCTCCAGGCTCATCAGCAGGTGGGCGCGGCTCGACGGCTGGTTGCTGCGGTTGACGGCACGGTGGTGCACGTCCACGCGCACCAGCCAGGCCGAACCGTCGGCCGGCAGGTGCACGCTCTCGATGCTGCCGTCGGCGCGCTGCCATTCGAAGAAGCAGTTGGGGTTGGTGACGATCGGCACGTGCAGGCGCCAGGCCTCGCGCACGGCGTCGGTGTGCAGCGGCATCTCGTCGCCTTCGCTCTCGAGCTGCATGATGCGCGCGCGAAAGGGCTTGAGGCCGCGCGCCGACAGTGCGTCCATCACCTCGGCCAGGCAGCCCGAGCAGGCATCGGTGGGCTGCGTGCCGCGGCTGGGCATGGCGGCATTGGGATTGATGCGGCGGATGCCGTCGATCAGCGTGCCATCGCGGCTGGTCACGGCCCAGCCGATGTAGTCGACGCGGTTGTCGCGGTACTGCGTCGACGGCAGCTGGCGCACATGCTGTTCGAAGTGGGCGCGCAGCGCGTCGATGTCGATCTTGAAGTTCGCCAGCCGGGCGAACATGACGTCCTTGGATTGGTTCACGGCTCTCTCTCCTCGGTTCCTCTGGATGAATGGCCATCGCGGACGATGGCGCCGGCCCGCGCGCGCGGGCGATGCGCAATGGCTGCGCAGGCGCTGCACGCCGAAGCGGCAGCGCGGTCCGGGCACGGGGCCGGACCTAGGCGAGGAAAGAGGAAAGGCGCGGCGGCCGCTTGGGCGGCGCGAGGAAGGTCGAGGAGGAGAAGGAGGCGAAGGAGCGCGGCAGCGCGCCGGGCAGCACGATCAGTTCGAGCGCGTAGCCCTCGAACGCGACCTCGATGCCGTGGCCGATGTCCGTGTCGTCGGTGGACACCGAGGCGGACACGGAAGTGCCCGCGCCGCGCGGAAAGTCATCGCTGGAGGCCGAGGCATCCGACCACAGCGTCTGCGCGACGAGGTCGTGATGCAGGCCGGCTTCGACGAGGATCTGCGCGAACACCACCACGGCCTGACAGCACAGAAGGACCGCGAGGACGAGCGCGATGAGCGGGCGAGACATGACCGCGAAATCTTAGCGGCAGATGCCCTGTCTAAGAAACAATTCGTTGACCTTTACGCAGGTATTCGGCGCACCGAAAACTACGGTTTACGGTGGGTCCTCGCACCCTTGGCGACCCGCCGCACCGGCCGTTCGCCGGCCTGCGGCAGGCGCTCGCGCAGGAAGTCGATCAGCGCCTGCGCCGCCACGTTGCGCATCGGCCCCGGCAGGTAGGCCAGCACCACGCGGCGCTCGATGCGCGGCTTCGACAACGCCAGCACCACCAGTTCGGGATCGCGCAGCGAGGCCGTGTACAGGCGCGGCATCAGTCCCAGCGCCTGCCCGCCGCGCACCAGCGCATAGAGGGTTTCGGAATAGCTCACGCGCAAGGGCTCGAGCCCCTGCGCGAACTGGGCGCGCGCGGGATTGCCGAGCGCCGGCATGCTGCCGCTCTCGAACAGCACCAGCCGCTCGCGGCCGATGCGCTCCCAGTCCGTTTCGCCGGCCGCGGCCAGTGCATGGTCGCGCCGTACCACCAGCACCAGCGGATCGCGGAACAGGTCCACGCATTCGAGCCCGCCCGGCGGCTCGGTGATGGCGGCCACCGCCATGTCGAGCTGGCCGCTGCGCAATTCGGCCAGCAGCGCGGTCGAGGGCGCGTCGCGCCACGACAGCTCGACCTCGCCGAGGCGTTCGGCATGCGCCGCCGCGAACTCGCTCGCGGCCGCGGCCACGCGCGCGGCGGCCGAGGGGATCACGCCGATGCGCACGAAGGCACGGCCACGCCGCACCGTGCTCTCGATGTCGCGCAGCGCCACCTCGACCGTGTGGACCAGGAAGTCGGTGCGCGCCAGCACCTCGGCGCCCAGCGGCGTGAGCTCGACGCGGTGCGTGGAGCGCGTGAGCAGTTGCGCGCCCAGCAGCTTCTCGACCTGCTTGATCGCATTGCTGAGCGCGGGCTGGGTGATGGCCAGCCGCCGCGCGGCACGGCCGAAGTGCGCCTCCTCGACCAGCACCGAGAAGCACTGCAGCTGGCGCAGCGTGAGCGCGCGCAGCGGCAGCGAGGACGCCGCCGGTTCGGGCGCCGGCAAGGGCTTGGGAGCGCGCGGGGAGGTGGCCATGCTTATAGATCCGGCGAATCAAATTATAGAAATTCAAAATTTTCCTTATCGCCTCGCCCTCACTAGACTGGCCCGCATGACCGCCAGCCCCTCCGCCAGCCCGTCTTCCGCCGCCCACGGCTTCGACCTCGAAGCCCTGTTGCGCGCCATTCCCAAGGTCGAGCTGCACTGCCACCTGTTCGGCACCGTGCGCCACGAGACCTTCAAGCAGCTCAACCTGCGCGCCGGTTCGCCGCTGGCGGCCGACGAGATCGAGGGCTTCTACACGCGTGGCGAGAAGCCCGTGGGCGTGCTGCGCGTGCTGCGCGCGCTCGACGCCGAGCTGGTGCGCAACCCCGACGACCTGCACCAGCTCACGCTCGAATACCTGCAGGATGCCGCGCAGCACAACGTGCGCCATGCGGAGTTCTCGTGGAACCCGACCGGCACGGTGCAGGTGTCGGGCATCCCCTATGCGCTCGCGCAGGGCGCGATCGTGCGCGCGATCCGCGATGCGAAGCAGCAGTTCGGCATCGACGGTCGGCTGATCGGCGCCATCGACCGCGAGGCCTCGCCCGCGGCCGCGCTCGAGATGGTCGAGTGGATGGCAGCGAACCGCTGCGACGAAGCGATCGGCATCGGCATCGACTACCGCGAGGTCGACCGCCCGCCCGAGCTCTTCACCGAGGCCTATGCGCGCGCCCGGCAGGTCGGCCTGCGCACCACCGCGCATGCCGGCGAGTTCGGCATGCCCTGGACCAACGTGCGCACCGCGCTCGACGTGCTGCGCGTGGACCGCATCGACCATGGCTACACCGTGGTCGACGCACCGGAGTTCGCGCGCGAATGCGCCGAGCGCGGCGTGCTCTTCACCGTGGTGCCGACCAACTCCTACTACCTGCGCACCCTGCCGCCCGAGCGCTGGGCGCTCGACCATCCGATCCGCCGCATGCCGGGCCTGGGCCTGCGCATCCATCCCAACACGGACGACCCGACCCTGCACAAGGTCACGCCCACGCAGGCCTGGCTGATGATGGTGCGCGACTTCGGCTTCGGCCTCGACGATCTGCGCGGCTTCATGCTCAACGGCCTCGACGGCGCCTGGATCGACGAAACGCAGCGCCGCGACTGGCGCGCGCAATGGAGCGATGCCTTCGACCACCTGCGCAGCCGCCTCGGCGATGCGCAGCCCTCTTCCCCAGCCCACGCCTGAAGCCCGCCATGAACCACCTCCGCCGTCCCCTGCTCGTGGCCGCGACGCTCTGCGCCGCGCTGCCCGCCCTGCTGCCCACCATGGCCTCGGCCCAGCCGGCCTGGCCCGCGGCCAAGCCGATCACGCTGATCGTTCCCTACACCGCGGGCGGCAGCGTCGACGTCAACGCGCGCCTGGTCGCCACGCGGCTGGCCGAACGGCTCAAGCAGGCGGTGGTGATCGACAACGTGGCCGGTGCCGGTGGCGCCATCGGCGTGGCCAAGGCCGTGGCCGCCGCGCCCGACGGCTACACGCTGGTGGTCGGCCCCGACAGCGCGATCGCCATCGGCCGGCTGGTCAACCCCTCGGCCTTCCGCTTCGATCCGCTCAAGGACCTGGCGCCGGTCGGCCTGCTCAACACCGCGCCGATGGTGCTGGTGGCGCGCCCCGGCCTGCCCGCCAGGAGCTACGCCGACTTCGTGCAGCTCGCCAAGGCCGCGCCCGGCAAGTACAACTACGCCACCTCGGGCGTGGGCACCGTGCTGCAGCTCGCGATGGAACTGCTCAAGCAGCGCAGCGGCATCTTCGTGACCCACGTGCCCTACCGCGGCGGCGCGCAGATCGCCACCGACGTGATCGGCGACCAGGTCGACCTCGCGATGCTCGTGAGCACCAGCGCCATCCCGCACGTCAACGGCAAGCGGCTGCAGGCCCTGGGCATCACCGGCGCCAAGCGCCTGCCCGCGCTGCCCGGCGTTCCCACCTTCGACGAGATGCCCGGCCTCAAGGGCTTCGACATGGTGAGCTGGGCCGGCATCTTCGCGCCCGCGAAGACGCCACCCGCCATCGTCGCGCGCATCAACCAGGAACTCGAGGCCGTGCTGCAGGAGGAAGGCGTGCGCAGCAAGCTCGCCGAGCAGGGCGCATTGCCGGGCAGCGGCACGCCCGAAGCCTTCGGCCGCTTCGTGCAGGCCGAGTACGCGCGCAACCAGAAGATCGTGCAGACCGCCAACATCAAGGAATGAGCGCGACGCGGCCGCCATGGCGCATGATCGATCGCCGCACCGTCACCGGCCTTCGGAGATCGACCCCATGCCGACCGCGTCCCTGCTCCCGCGCCTTCGCCTGCTGCTCGCG
>NZ_JBZAYE010000136.1:0-14420 GCF_058244205.1 Variovorax sp. 20P10.2.4 | reverse complement strand
CTGATCGACACGGTCGAGGCCCTCGAGCGCAGGCGCGAGGCCGAGGGCAGCGCCAGCGTTCCGCCCTGCGTGGCGGCGACGTAGAAGCCCGACTGCGGCCGCGCGACCAGCACGCCGCGGTCCTCGAGCAGGCGGTAGGCCTGCAGCACCGTCGAGATGCTGATGCCGTGCTGCTCGCTGACGGCGCGCACCGACGGCAGGCGCTCGCCGGGCGCGAGCGTGCCGTTGTCGATCGTGTCGACGATCAGCTCGGCGAGCTGCTCGTAGCGATGGGGTGCGGGCACGTTGCCGGCCGCTTGCCTGTTGCGCTGAAGGGTGCCTGTGTTCATGAGGGGCTCGTGCATGACGAGGTTCGATTGTGGGCGAACCGGCTTCCGAAGGCACGCGAACTGTACTGGTCCGAATTCACGAAAATTGTGGCTGTTCCGATGGCCCGGCGATCACTAGCATGGCCCGTATTCCCTGCTGCCCGATACGCCCCGGGCTCTGGATGACCCTCCCACCCGGGCGACCTGGAAACGAATGACAGTGCTTGAACACGAAGCCCCCACGGCGGCGCAGCCGGCGTGGCGCGGCCGCTTTCCCTACAACGAGATCATTTCCCTGCTCGACGTGAACCGGCCGTTCAACCTGGCCGAGAGCACCTCGCAGGATCTGACGGTCGGCGACGTGCTCGACATGGCCGGACTCGAGACCCTGCGCGGCCTGAAGCTGGGCTATGGCCGCTCCGCCGGTTCGGTCGAACTGCGCGAGGAGATCGCCAAGGCCTGCGGCGTGCCGGCCGAACAGATCGTCACCACCCAGGGCACAGCGCTCGGGCTGTTCCTGCTGGCCTTCGAGGTCTGCCGGCCCGGCGACGAAGCGGTGCTCGTGACGCCCTGCTTTCCGCCGAGCCGCGACTGCCTGCGCGGCGCGGGCGTCACCGTGCGCGAGGTCGGGCTGCGCTTCGAGAACGGCTACCGGCTCGACCTGGACGCGATCGCGGCCAGCCTGTCGCCGAAGACGAGGCTGGTGAGCCTCGCCTCGCCGCAGAACCCCAGCGGGGTGCGCACGCCGCGCGCCGCCATCGAGCAACTGCTCGCGCTGCTGCAGCGCCAGGCGCCGCAGGCCATCCTGTTCATCGACGAGACCTACCGCGAGGCCGGCTACGGCGACGAGGCCGTGCCGGAAAGCCTGGCCGCGCTGCATCCGTGCATCGTCACGGGCGCCTCGGTGTCGAAGGCGCTGGGCGCGCCAGGCCTGCGCACCGGCTGGCTCACGGTGCCCGATGCGGACCTGCGCGCGCGGCTGGTCGTGGCCAAGATGAACACCGTGATCTCGGGCTCGGTGCTCGACGAGGCGCTGGCCACCGCGCTGCTGCGCCATCGCGAACCCGTGCTCGCGCCGCGCCGCCGGCTGCTCGCCGAAGGCCTCGCGACACTGGCGGCCTGGTGCGAGGCCGAGCGCGAGCGCATCGAATGGATCCGCCCGGACGGCGGCGCGCTGTGCTGCCTGCGCCTGCGCGCCGATCGCTTCGACGACAACGCAGTCGCGCGCTTCTGGCAACTGCTGCCGGGGCATGAATTGCAACTGGCCTCGGGCGCATGGTTCGGCGAGAGCGAGCGCGTCTTTCGCCTGGGCTTCGGCTACCTGCCGCCCGACCGCCTGGCGCCCGCGCTGTCCGCCCTTTCGGCGGTGCTGGACGCCGCCGCGAAGTGAATCCACGAAACTGACCCACGCAACGACATCCCCTGGAGCCCCGCATGAAACAACCCCATCGCTACACCGTGGTCGACGTCTTCACAGCCACGCCGCTGGCCGGCAATCCCGTGGCCGTGGTGTTCGACGCCAACGGCCTGGACATCGAGGCCATGCAGGCCATCGCGCGCTGGACCAATCTCTCGGAGACCACCTTCGTGCTGCCGCCCACCGTGCCCGAGGCCGACTATCGGCTGCGCATCTTCACGCCGCGCAACGAGCTGCCCTTCGCCGGTCATCCGACCCTGGGCAGCGCGCATGCCTTCCTCGAAGCCGGACGCGGCACGCTGCGCGACGGCGGCCGGCTGGTGCAGCAGTGCGGTGTCGGCCTCGTCGACGTGACGGTGGAGGACGGCCCCGAGGGCCGCGAACTGGCCTTCGCCCTGCCCTCCGCGCAACTGGCGCCGCTGGCGGCCGACGACCTCGCGGAGCTCGGGCGCATCCTGGGCCGCCAGCCGAACCCCGAGGCCGCGCCGGCCATCGTGGACGTGGGCCCGCGCTGGGTCGTGCTGCCGCTGGCCGACGCGGCCACGGTGATCGACCTGCAGCCCGACTTCGCGCGGCTCGCGGCCTTCGAGCGCCGCCTCGGCGTCACCGGCCTCATCGTGTACGGCCGCTATGCGCAAGGCGAGGTGGCGATGGAGGTCCGGGCCTTCGCACCCTCGAGCGGGGTCGAGGAAGACCCCGTCTGCGGCAGCGGCAATGCCAGCGCGGCGGCCTTCCAGTGGGAACGCGGCCTGTTGCCGCCCGACGGCATCGCCTACGTGGCCGCGCAGGGGCGCTGCGTGGGACGCGATGGGCGCGTGAAGGTGCGCGTCGATGCCCACGGCAAGGTGCGCGTGGGCGGTGCCTGCGTGAGCTGCGTGGAAGGCACGCTCGCGCTGTAGCGCTGGCTGGCGCGCCGTCCAGCGGATTGGCGCGTCCTGCGTCGACGAGCACTGCGGAACACGCGCCTGTAAATCTATAAGCTGCGGAGCTGATTTTTAATTGAATTAGCGCCTGCTAATGATTCTAAGGATTGACTTGGAGAATTAATCGTATTACGCGGTTTTGTTTTTCGACGCGACCCATAAAGATGAATGAATGAATAGGATCTCGGCTGTCTGCAATTGGCTTTGCAGGCAATTTCCTGTTTTCATTCTTAAGGTAAACAATGTCGAAGAAAATCATCTCTCGCTTCGCTGCGATCGCAATCGTCGCCGCCATGTCCCAGGCGGCCCTGGCCGCCGATGGCCAGATCAACTTCACCGGCGAAATCACGGACAGCATCTGCTCCCTGACGCCCGACAGCCAGAACCTGACCGTGCCGCTGGGCAAGGTGAGCCGCACCGCGTTTCCGACCGTGGGAACGGGTTCCACCCCGGCCAAGTTCACCCTGAACCTGGCCGATTGCCCCGCGGGCAGCAACAAGGCCAAGGTGACCTTCTCGGGCACGGCCGACAGCCGCAACGTGGATCTGGTGGCGATCGATGGCTCCGGCACCGGAACGCCGGCGGCCCAGGGTGTGGGCATCCAGATCGGCGACTGGGAAGGCCAGAAGATTGCGCTGGGCTCGGCCTCGCGCGAATACGCCCTGGCCCAAGGCACGAACAAGCTGCAATTCCAGGCGCGCTATGTCTCGACCTTGCCGCTGACGGGCGGTTCCCCGGCCGATCCCGTGCTCAAGTCGGGCCCGGCCAATGGCACCGCGCAATTCACGGTCGCCTATAACTAATTAGGCACCACGGCATGAGGCCCTCGCGGCCTCATGCCGTCATGGGCGCGCTGTCCCGCGGTGCAATGCCGCGCTCTTTTCGCGCCTTCATCTTCCGTTGATTTTTCCTTTGAGGCGCCGCTGCCGGCGCATCGGAGTGCTTGCGCGCGCGCGTCGTCGACGTGGGTCGCGCCGAGGAACAGATATGTGCAGCAATGAACGAATTCGGTGGGCGCTCGGCATCCTCGCGATGCTCTGCCTCCAGGGGCCGGCGAGCGCCAGCGTGATGCTTTCCGGCACGCGCGTGATCCTCCACGAGACGCAGCGCGAAACCTCCCTGCCGATGAAGAACACCGGGACCTCGCCCTATGTGGTCCAGGCCTGGGTCGATGCCGGCGATGGCAGGAGCAAGACCCCGCTGGTCGTCACGCCGCCGCTCTCGCGGCTCGATCCCGGCAAGGAAAACCTGCTGCGCATCATGCGTGTCGGCGGCGAGCTTCCGGCCGATCGCGAGTCGGCGTTCTGGCTCAACGTCAAGGAGATTCCCCAGACGCCGAATCAGGAGAACGTGCTGCAGGTGGCGATACGCAGCCGGCTCAAGCTGTTCTACCGGCCCACGGGCCTGCCGGGCTCGGCCACGGAGGCGCGCGCGCTGCTCAAGTGGACGGTGAGCGCACCGGCGCAAGGCCAGGGCGCGGTGCTCAAGGTCGGCAATGCGAGCGCCTTCCACGTCACCCTGCTGAAGCTGACGGTCAACCAGGGGCAGGGCCCCGACGGGAAGGACCAGGAGGAACTCGACGCGGGCATGGTGCCGCCGTTCGGCGAGCTGAGCTTTCCGATCCAGACGCTGAAGGCGCCGCGGGCCGTGCAGATCAACTTCACCACGATCAACGATTACGGCAGCGAATCGCCCGAGGAGTTCGTCAAGGTGCCCGAGGGCGCCGAACCCGTGCCCTTGAAGGCCGAGCCGGCTCGCGCGCTCGCGGCTTCGTCCAGCGGCGGTGCGCAGCGCTGAGACCATGACACGCACTCTTCCCCTGCGGGTGCGCGCACGCGTGCCCTTTCGCCTCGGCCTGTGCGCCGCCGCGCTCGGCGCGTGGGGCGCTCCCGTCATGGCGCAGCAGTTCGCCGCGTCGTCCTTCAATCCGAGCTTCCTCGGCGTGGGTGGCGACCAGCAGAATGCCGACCTGTCGCTCTTCGCCTTCGGCAATCGCGTGCTGCCGGGCTCGTACACCGTCGATGTCTCGCTCAACGAGCGACGCGCCGGGCAGGCCACGATCCGTTTCGACGCCAAGGAGGGCAGGAACGACGCCGAGCCCTGCCTCACGCGCGCCATGCTCGATGCATGGGGCGTCAACGTGGCGGTGTTCCCGGCCTTGATGGCGCTGGCCGACGAGGCCTGCGTCGATCTGGGCACGGCCATTCCCGAAGCCTCTTTCGGCTACGACGTCGACAAGATGCACCTGCGCATCGACATCCCGCAGGCGGCGATGAAGCGCTCGGCGCGCGGGGCCGTGGACCCCGGCATGTGGGACCGGGGCATCACGGCCGGGATGCTCGACTACCAGGTCAACGTCGCCCGCTACGGTGGCGACGCCTACCGTCGCAGCGCCGACCCCTTCGCCACGCCGCGCAGCGTGTTCGACGGCAACCCCTTCCCCGGGCCCGACAGGCAGCCCCGGCGCGACACCCTGTTCGTCGGCTTGCGCGGCGGCTTCAACCTCGGCGATTGGCGCTTTCGCCATTTCTCGACCTACAACCGCGGCATCGATGGCGCGGGCCGATGGCAGGCCGTCAACACCTATGCCCAGCGCGACCTGATGCCGCTGCAGGCGCAATTGCTGATCGGCGATGGCAGCACGCCCGGCAACCTGTTCGACAGCATTGCGTTTCGCGGCGTGCAACTGGCCACCAACGAATCGATGCTGCCCGACAGCCAGCAGGGCTACGCCCCCACCATCCGCGGCATTGCACAGACCCATGCGCGCATCACGGTGCGGCAGAACGGCTACACCATCTACAGCACCTTCGTGGCACCGGGCGCCTTCGTGATCGACGACCTCTATCCCACGGCCTCGAGCGGTGACCTCGAGGTGAGCATCGTCGAGGCCGATGGCCGGGAGACCCGCTACATCCAGGCGTTCTCCGCGGTGCCCACGCTGCTGCGCGAAGGCACATGGCGCTATTCGGCCACGCTCGGCAAGTACCGCAGCGCGCGCGGCCAGAGCTTGTCCTTCGCGCCCGACTTCCGCGATGGCGGTCTGTCGTTGCTGCGGGCCTGGCAGCGGTCATCGCGTGCCGAACCGACCTTCGCGCAGGGCACGGTGGCACGTGGCCTGGGCAACGGCTACAGCGTCTACGGCGGGCTGATCGCCTCGGGGCGCTACCTGTCGGCGATGGCGGGCGTGGGCAAGAACATGCGCGCCTTCGGTGCCGTGTCCGCCGACCTGTCGGCCGCGCGTGCCTCGGTGTCGACGCCGCTGCTGGCCGAGCAGCACTACAACGGCCAATCGGTGCGGTTCCTGTATGCCAAGGCCTTCGATGCGGGAACCACCGTGCGCGTGGCGGGCTATCGCTATTCGACCAGCGGCTACCGCACCTTCCAGGAGGCCGCGGACATGCAGGGACTGGACCCGCTGGAACGCCTTCACAACCGCCGCAACGAACTGCGGCTGGAGTTGTCGCAACGTCTGGGCGACTGGGGCTCGGTGTTCGCTTCGGCGCGTCAGCAAAGCTATTGGGGAACCGGCGCCAAGGACAGCCTGGTGCAGATGGGCTACTCGGGCAGCTTCAAGCAGTTCGGCTACAGCATCCACTACAACCGCAGCACCAGTCAGGGTCGTGCGCCGAACAACCAGATCATGTTCACGTTGAGCGTTCCGCTCGGCGGCTCCGCGGCCAGCGTCCAGTATTCGGTATCGCACGAGCGCAACGGCGGCACCAGCCATCAGGCCAGCGTGTTCGGCACCGCGCTCGAGGACGCCCGCCTCACCTACAACCTGTCGGGAAACCGCATCGAAGCGCAGGGGTCGACCAGTCATGCGAGCCTCAGCTACCTGTCGAGAATCGGGCGTTTCGAGGGCGGGATTTCGCAGAGTTCCGGCCATCGGCAAGCCACCTTCGGCATGGCGGGCGGGCTGCTGCTGCATGGCGATGGCCTGACCCTGGCGCAACCGCTGGGCGACACCATCGCCCTGGTGCATCTGCCCAAGGCCTCGGGCGTGGGCATCGAATCGCAACCCGGCGTGGCGACCGATGGCGCAGGCATCGCCGTCGTCTCCAACCTTTCGCCCTATCGGATCAACCGCCTGGCCGTGCGCACGCAGGACCTCGGCGACACCGTGGAGGTCCGCAACGCCGCGACCGAGGTGGTCCCCACGCGCGGTGCCGTGGTGCGCGCGACCTTCGAGACCTCGGTGGGCCATCGGCTGATGCTGACGCTGACGCGGGGCAACGGCGAGCCCATGCCCTTCGGTTCGCGCATCGAGAACGAAGCGGGCCAGGAGATGGGCATCGTCGGTCCCGATGGCCAGGCCTTCGTCAGCGGGGCCGAGTCGGCCGGGACGCTGACGGTGATCTGGGGCCGCCGCACGGGCGACCGATGCAGCGTGTCCTACGCGCTGCCCGAAGAAACCAGTCCGCCGCCGATCCGCGAGATCGCGGGGCAGTGCGATGCGGACATCAACGCCGAGAGGAAGAAAGAATGAGAAATTGGCATCGTCGATCCGACCATCGAGCGGCGGCCATTGGGTGGAAGGTGTCGCGCCTCGTGCTGCTCCTCGCCACGCTGTGGCTGGCGGGCATGCAGGGCGCATGGGCAGCGTGCGTGCGCTATCCGGGCGCGTACGAACACATCGTCTACATGAACATGGGAAACGTCTACGTTCCCGACGGACTGGCGGTCGGAGGAACCATCAAGACGCAAAGCTTTCCCATCTGGGTCAGCGGCACCGGCGATCTCATGTTCAATTGTCGGGGCGGCGGCTATGTCTACGGAACGGTGCTGCAGGGCTCGCCCATACCGGGCTTCTTCAACGTCTACTCCACGCAAGTGCAGGGCATCGGCATCCGGCTCTCGCGCGTCGTTGACGGCTCCTTTCTCGTCTACTACCCGCACACCATGCCAACCCCCAGTGGCACCGGTCAACTGGCTGCGGGCACGTCGTTCCAGGTGGAGTTGATCAAGACGGCCGACAGCACCGGCAGCGGCTCGCTGGCCGGCGGAACCTACACCCGCTACTACGGCGATGGCGAGCCTTACTGGTCGGCGTTGACGACCATTCTCTCGGGGGATGTCAGCGGCATCACGATCATCACGCCGTCGTGCTCCGTCGATGCGGGCTCGCGCAACATCCCGGTGGAATTCGGGCGTGTGTCGCTCAGCAACTTCAAGGGGATGGACTCCACGACGGGCGATCGAAGGTTCAGCATCAAGCTCCGGTGCCAGGCGAATCCGAACCTGCAGAAATGGGTGGACCTGCGCATGGACGCGACGCAGGACCCGTCGAACCGGCAGGGGGTGCTGAGGATCACGCAGGGCGGCGCGGGCATTGCGACGGGCGTGGGCATCCAGCTCCTGGGTGGCGATGCCCAGCCGGTGCGCTTCGGCAAGGGCATGCAGGTCGGCCCGATGAAGAACGGCAGCTACGACGTGCCCTACACGGCCCGCTACTACCAGACCGCCGCGAGGATCCGGCCGGGCCGCGCCGACGGCACCGCGACCTTCACGCTCGAATACCGCTGAGACAGTCGGCGTTCGTCGCGTGGGCAGCGCACCTTCGGGTGGCGTCTGCCCACGCGCCGCTTTCGGGCCGAGCGCGGCGGCGATGGAGAAGCGCCGCGGGCGCTACGAAGTGAATGGCGAGCCCAGCACGACCAGGCGATAGCCGATCCCGTAGATCGTGAGGAGCTGAACCCCCCTGTGCGGCCCGAGTTCCAGCTTCTTGCGCAGGCGCGTCATGTGCACGTCGAGCACGCGCGAGCCGGGATTGGCGAGCCGATCGAAAAGCCGGGTTTCGATCTCTTCACGGGTGATGACCTTGCCGAGGTTCTCGAACAGGATGAGCGCGATGTCGAACTCGCGCGGCTGCAGGCGGACCTCCTCGCCATCGACCATCACGATGCGTCGCAATCGCTTGAAGTAGTAGCCGCCGCAGACCAGGTCCTGCTCGGCCGGCAGATCGACGGGGGCCTGCTTTCGCGATTGCAGCAATTGCAGCCGCATCGACAACTCCGCGCCATTGACGGGCGCGGTGACGAACTCGATGCGTTCGCTGTTGAGCGGTTCGTCGTTGAAGGTGGAGGCCACGTTCATCGCATCGCGCGATATGACGACCAGGACCGGCAGTTTCACCATGCCGCGCAAGCTGGCCCAGCGCCGCTGGTTCCATGCCTTGTCCGCGCAGGCGACCAGGGCATCGTACCGACGCCCCAGGGAGATCGAATCCCACAGGGCCTGCACCGAATCGAACGCGGCCGAGGTGAAACCCTGCGAATCCAGCGCGGTGCGCAGGGGACCGCGCTCATGGTCGTCGCCGAAGATCAGGGCCAGGGAGGAAATGGATTGGAGCGTGGACGGCTTCGTGTTCTTGCTCGACGTCATGGTGCACGGCCCTCCACACCTCGCATGGAGCGCTCGCTGCGTACGCTCGGCAGGTCGGCGGGCTCGCGACATGCGCCCTCACCTGATCTTGCTGCTGATTCCCTCATCCCCTGCCCCGCGCGGCTTCGGCCGCTTATGCCTGTTTATAAAAAATGAAATTTAAAAAATGAGATTGAATACTCATTTCCATCGCAATGCATTATCAATCTTGAGTCTGGACGGGGTGAGCTCCGGATAAGGATTTTGTGGATTTCTTGTGATTATGAACTATATAAATGATCGATATGAGGGAAATTATATTCCCTCAAAAGCTAATTTGCTGAATCTATATTAACAATTGCGAGCGTACAAGTGCATGTGGAATTAAGGGGTTTATTTAAATTTTGTTTTCATTCGCGCGAAGAACATTTGCAAATGCTTCGAGTTGCGAATGAGTTGATAACTTGTCGGAATCGGCCGCCGGTCTCGAGGCAGCCGGCGGACGATCCGTTGCTCGCGGGTCAGTCGTGCGCCCGCGGCCGCCTGCCGGTGCCCACGCCGGCGGTCGGCACCAGTGGCAGCCCCAGCCGCGCGGCCGCCTCTTCCTGCACCGCCATCGCACGCTCGAAGCCCGCGCGCGCGCTCAGCCGCGACCAGTACGCATCCACCGCCGGGCCGAAGCGCTCGTGCAGCCCCAGCACGCGCGCCAGCATCAGGGCGTAGCCGAGCGAGATGTCGGCGGCCGTGAAGCGGCCGGCGCAGGCGAAGTCCTGCGTCTCCAGCAACTGCTCGATCGTTCGCAGGCGGCCGTGGAAGAACTGCGCATAGTCCTGCGCGGCCTGGGGCAGCCGGCGCTCCTGCGGCTCGAGCGTGCCGTAGCGCAGCACCAGGGCCTGCGGAAAGGTCAGCGAGGCCTCGCCGAAGTGCAGCCAGTTGAGGTACTGCGCATAGCCGGCCTCGTCGCGTTCCACGTTCAGCGGCGTCGGTGCATGCAGGCTGGCCAGGTACTGGCAGATCGCGACCGACTCGTTCATGCGGATCTCGCCATCGACCAGCAACGGCACCGTGCCCTGCGGATGGATCGCGAGGTAGTCGCGCTGCAGCACGCGTGGCGGAAACGGCAGCATCTCCAGCCGGTAGGGCGTGCCCAGTTCCTCGAGCATCCAGAGAACGCGGAACGAGCGGGCATTCGCGCAGTGGTAGAGCGTGATCATCGGGTGCGGGGCTCGCGCCGGGAGTGGGCCCGCCGATCGTCGCTCGCAGCATGCCGGCGCGCCTTGCGTCGATTGGCTGAGTTGCCGCGCGCCGCCATGCCAGCCAGTCTGCGCAAGCGCCGCCCCGCCCGACGCGCATAGCCTGCGCATCCCGCGATCGAGCGATCGCGATTCCGGAGCGTTCATGCCTTCCCTGAAATCCAAGACCCTCTTCGTCACCGGTGCGAGCCGCGGCATCGGCAAGGCCATCGCTTTGCGGGCCGCGCGCGACGGCGCCAACATCGTGGTCGCCGCGAAGACCGCGACGGCCGATCCGCGCCTGCCGGGCACCATCCACAGCGCCGCCGAGGAGATCGTCGCGGCCGGCGGCCAGGCGCTCGCGGTGGTGGTCGATGTGCGCGACGAGGCCCAGGTCCGCGCGGCCGTCGATGCCGCCGTGGCGCGCTTCGGCGGTATCGACATCCTGGTCAACAACGCCAGCGCGATCCACCTCGAAACGGTGGAGCGCACGCCGATGAAGCGCTACGACCTGATGTTCGAGATCAATGCGCGCGGCAGCTACCTCTGCGCGCAGGCCTGCCTGCCGCACCTCGAGAAGGCCGCCAATCCGCACATCCTGACCCTGTCGCCGCCGCTGGACCTGAACCCCAAGTGGTTCGCGCGCCATGCGGCCTACACCACCTCGAAGTACGCGATGAGCATGCTGAGCCGCGGCCTGGCCGAGGAGCTGCGCGAACGCGGCATCGCGAGCAACTCGCTGTGGCCGCGCACCGTGATCGCCACCAGCGCGCTGCGCATCGCGGCGCCCGAGGTGGCGGGCCAGGCGCGCGTGCCGGCCATCATGGCCGACGCCGCCTGGCACATCCTGACCCGGCCGAGCCGCGAGCTCACGGGCCAGCTGCTGCTCGACGAGCAGGTGCTGCGCGAGGCCGGCGTGACCGACTTCGCGCCCTACCTCGTGACGCCGGGCGTCGAGCCGCTGATCGACTTCTTCGTGGAACCGTGACCGCTTCGCTTCGCCCCCCTTCAGGAGACCCTCGCATGCAGACCATCGACCCCGAACGCGCGGCCATCGCGCGCGTGTCCCTCGCCGACATCGTGCGCCGCGGTGCACGCCGCCATCCCGGCAAGACCGCCGTGATCCAGGGC
The DNA here is from genome assembly GCF_058244205.1 of Variovorax sp. 20P10.2.4. NCBI lineage: Bacteria > Pseudomonadati > Pseudomonadota > Betaproteobacteria > Burkholderiales > Comamonadaceae > Variovorax > Variovorax sp. 20P10.2.4. Next base: position 3,046 of record NZ_JBZAYE010000136.1, on the reverse strand, counting down.
GAGCGGCGCATCAGCTTCGCCGAACTCGACGCCGGCAGCGAGCGCGTCGGCGAGGCGCTGCGCGACCAGGGATTCACGGGCCACCGCATCGCGACCCTGTGCCTCAACTCGATCGAGCACCTGAGCGCGATCCAGGCCATCCACAAGTCGGGCAATGTCTGGGTGCCGGTCAACGTGCAGCTCGACGCGGCCGCGATCGAGCATGTGCTGAGCCATGCCGAGGTCGGCGCCGTCTTCATCGACGCGCCGCTGCTTGCCGTGCCGGCGCTGCGCGCGCTGATCGAGCGCCTGGGCCTGCTGACGGTCGTGATCGGCGGCCCGCAGCCGGCCGCCGCGGGCACCCTGCCCTTCGACGCGCTGGCCTCGCGCGCGCCCGCGCAGCCGCTGGGCGCGCCGGGCGGCGACGACGAGCTCGCGCTGATCATGTACACCAGCGGCACCACCGGCAAGCAGAAAGGCGTGATGCATTCGCACCGCTCGGTGCATGGCGCGCTGCTGAGCTGCGCGCAGAGCTTCGAGGCCACCGAGCACGACGTGGTCGGCTCGGTGCTGCCGCTGTTCCATTGCGCGCAGCACACCATCAGCATGGGCGCGCTGCTGACCGGCGCCACGATCTGGCTGGCCAGCGGCTTCGATCCCGCGGCCATGCTGGCGGCGATCGAGCGCGAGCGCATCAGCTGGCTGTCGTGCCTGCCGATGATGTACGACGCGCTGATGAAGCATCCGCAGCGCCCCACCACCGATCTGTCGTCGCTGCGCCTGTGCATGTACGGCCTGGCGCCGATACCGAAGAACCTGCTCGCGCAGATCCGCAGCGAGATGTGCGCCGACGTGCGCCTGGGCACCGGGCAGACCGAGATGTACCCGCCGACCATGGTCTACCGCGCGAGCGACCATCCCGGCAAGGACGGCAACTGCTGGGGCATGTCGGTGGCGGGCGTCGAGACCGCGGTGATGGACGACGACGGCCGGCTGCTCGGGCCGGGCGAGATCGGCGAGATCGTCCATCGCGGTCCCAACGTCTTCCTCGGCTACCTCAAGGACCCCGAGGCGACGGCCGCGGCGCGCCGCTTCGGCTGGCACCACACGGGCGACATCGGCATGTTCGAGGCCGACGGGCAGATGCTGTTCCTCGACCGCAAGAAGGACATGATCAAGTCCGGCGGCGAGAACGTCTCGAGCATCAAGCTCGAGGCGGTGCTGCTGGCCCATCCCGCGGTGGGCGCCGCGGCCGTGGTGGGCCTGCCGCATCCGCACTGGGGCGAGGCGGTCGCGGCCTTCGTGGTGCGGCGCCCCGCCGCCGAAGCCTGCGGCGAGGACGAACTGCTGGCCTTCTGCCGCGAGCGCCTGGGCCGCTTCGAGGTGCCGAAGTCGATCCGCTTCGTCGATGCGCTGCCGATGACGCCGACGGGCAAGGTGCAGAAGTTCCAGCTGCGCAGCGGGCACCTGGAGCTGTTCGCGCCGGGGCAGGGATAGCACCGCCATTCTCGTGTTCATCTATCGGACAAAGCCATGGTTTCGGGAAAGGGGTGCGCGAACAATCGATCGCATCGACGACCCGAGGCGGGATCGCGGGACACCGGTCCCGCGCCCGAAAGACCATGTTCTTCTACTTTCCCGACAACTACCGCTGGTCCCTTGCCGTGCTGCGCGCCATCGCCGCGGGCGGGCTGTTCGGCGAGATCGACTGGGCCTGCTCCCGGCTGAAGGACGCGGCGCGCGTGCAGCCCTCGGGCGACGTCGAGGCCTGGCATGGCGCCTGGAGCGAGCTCGGGCGCCAGCTCGAACAATCGGCCGCCGACGCGCTGGCGCGCGGCCATCGCGTGAGCGCCAGCGACTTCTCGCTGCGCGCCTCGGTCTACCACCAGTGGGCCGAGGGCCTGCTCGACCCCGACGACCCGCGCGCTGAGCAGGCCTATGCGAAGCACCTGTCGTGCTTCGCGAGCTTCGCCCGGCATCGCGATCCGGCGATCGAGCTGGTCGACATCCCGTTCGAGGGCAGCGTGATCCCGGCCTACCTGGTGCCCGCCGTGGGGCGCGAGGGGCCGGGGCCGGTGGCGCTGCTGTCGGACGGCCTCGATGCGAACAAGGAGGAGATGTTCTACGTGGCGCAGAACCTCGCGCGGCGCGGCATCGCCACCCTCGCCTTCGACGGCCCGGGCCAGGGCTCGGCGCTGCGCGTGCACGGCCTGACCGCGCGCCACGACTTCGAGCGGCCGGTGACGGCCTGCGTCGACTGGCTGGTGCGCCGCGCCGACGTGGACCCCGCGCGCATCGGGCTGGTGGCCGCGAGCTGGGGCGGTTACTACGCGCCGCGCGCCGTGGCCTTCGAGAAGCGCATCAGGGCCTGCGCCGTGATGGGCGCGGTCTTCGACACCCATGCCTGCATGGTGCGGCGCGTGGGCTACGTGCCGGGCCAGGGCGCGACGCAGCTGGGCAACAGCGCGCCGCTGGGCACCACGGGCAAGCAGATCCTGCGCATCCTCGGCGTGCCGGACTGGGAGCGCGCGTTCCGCAAGCTCGAGGACTTCCGCCTCGAGGGCGTGGCCGCGCGCATCGACTGCGACCTGTTCATCGTGCATGGCGCCAACGACCGCCATGCGCCGCCCTCCGAGGCGCAGCGGCTGCTCGACGCGGTGAGCTCGCGCCACAAGCAGCTGCGCGTGTTCACCGAGGAGGAAGGCGGCGCGGCGCACGTGAACCTCGACCGGCCCGAGCCCGCGCTGAGCCTGGTATGCGACTGGATGGCCGAGCGCCTGGCGGCGGGAGAGCGCACATGAGCGCCGTGCCGGGCCGCCCCAAACAAGCTCGCACCGCAGTGCGAAGCACGAAGGTACTGCGATGACCGCGGCCGACCCGCGCTGGATCGTCCACCAGGTGCGCGACGAGGTGAGCACCCTGCGCCTGCAGCGCCCGCAGGCCGGCAACCGGCTGACCAACGACATGGCGCTGGCGCTGGCCGACGCGCTCGATGCGGCGCACGCCAGCCGCGTGATCGTGCTCGAGGCCGAGGGCCCTGACTTCTGCCTGGGCCGCGAGATGGCGC
>NZ_JBZAYE010000135.1:0-14434 GCF_058244205.1 Variovorax sp. 20P10.2.4 | reverse complement strand
GCGAGGCGGTGCGCCATCGCCAGCAGCGGCGTGATGCCGATGCCACCGGCCAGCAGCAGGCTGTGATCGGCCCCCTCATCGAGCGCGAACAGATTGCGCGGCGTACCGACCTGCAGCAGCGTGCCCTCGGCCACCGCCTCGTGCAGCGCGAGCGAGCCACCGCGCGATGCCGCCTCGCGCAGCACGCCGATCTCGTAGTGGCCGGGCGCTTGCGCGGGCGGGTTGCACAGCGAGTAGGGCCGCACCAGGCCGCCGGGCAGCAGCACCTCGATGTGCGCGCCGGCCTCGAAGGGCGGCAGCGCGCCGCCATCGGCCGCCTCGAGCCGGAAGCCCGCGATGCCCTCGGCCTCGATCGTCTTGCGCGCGACGCGCACCGCGATGCGTTCGACGGCCGCGCTCATTCGCCCTGCAGGAAGTTGCCGGCCTCGAAGCGCACCGGCGGCGCTTCGGCATCGAAGCTCACGCCGGCCGGGTCGCGGCCCTCGCGCAGCGCGTCGAGCTGGCGCAGCAGCAGCCGGCGCAGCATCACGATGCCGCGGTCGGAGCTCGCCAGGTGCTCCTCCGAATGCGCGGTGATCGCGCCCTGGCTCACCTGCGCCTCGTAGTCGCCGGGAAAGCGGCGGTGCTCCTCCTCGCTGAGTTCCTCCCACAGCTTGCCGTTGAGGCGCGAGCGCACCCGCGCGAGATCGCCGGGCTCCTTCACCCGGCCCACGGTGTAGATGCGGAAGCTGTGGTCGTCGATCGGCAGCACCCAGCCGATCGACTCGACCCGGCCATAGGCCGCCACGCGCGGGTTCGGCACCACGCGCAGGGTCGGCAGCACCGGCCCGGCCACGCGGCGGAACACGCGGCCGTCCTCGAGGCGGCGGATCGAGGTGATCATCACGCCGGTCTCGGTGCTCTCGAAGTTCACCTCGGGCATCTGGCCCATCAGCGCCACGAACTGGGTGCCGCTGAAGCTGCCGTGCAGCACCGGCACGTGGAAGGGGTCGGCCACGTTCTCGTAGTGCTGCAGCCAGTTGCAGGGAATGATCCGCGGCCCGCCGCCGCCGATGCTGTTGTCGTCGGCCTCGAGCGTCTCGCCTTCGTCGAGCACCTCCAGGCAGTCGTAGCGCGGCAGCACCGGCTTCTTCTCGGCCGGGCCGAGGTAGGCCCAGACCAGGCCGTAGCGCTCCTCGACCGGGTACCAGGGCTGGCGCACGCGGCCACGGGTGCGCGCGCCGCCCTCGGGCTCGCAGGGCTGGTCGACGCAGTGGCCCTGCACGTCGAACATCCAGCCGTGGTAGCAGCAGCGGATGCCGCCTTCCTCCACGCGGCCGTAGTAGAGCGAGGCGCCGCGGTGGGCGCAGCGCCAGTGCACCAGGCCGGGCCGGCCGCCCTTGTCGCGGAACAGGATCAGGTCCTCGCCGAGCACGCGCACCTGGCGCGGCGTGTCGGTGGCATCGGCGGCCAGCCCGATCGGATGCCAGTAGCGCCGCAGCAGCTCGCCCATCGGCGTGCCGGCGCCAACCTCGGTCAGCTCGGCCTTGTGGCTCGGCGACTTGCGGCCGTAGGCGGTGCCGGTGTCGAACGCGACCGGCTGCCAGCCGGACGCGGAAGAGGAAGAAGAGGGGGGAAGGACGGTGCTCATTCGGGGGTGACTCCTGCGGCCTTGATCAGGTCCGCGACACGGGGGAAATCGGCTTTCTGGCCGGCGCGGAACTCGGCCGGCGTGCTGCCCAGCGGCTCGAAGCCGAAGCCGGCGAGCCGCTCCTGCACGTCGGGCTGGCGCGTGACCGCCTGCAGCGCGGCGACCCATTCGTCGAGCACCGGCTGCGGCGTCTTCGCGGGCGCGTAGACGCCGATCCAGCTGTCGAGGTCGAAGCCCGCGAAGCCCTGCTCGGCGAAGGTCGGCACCTCGGGCATCGAGCGCACGCGGCGCCGGCCGGTGATGCCCAGCACCTTGATGCGGCCGGCCTGCGCCAGCCCGCGCGCGGTGGCCGGGTTGGCCCAGGCCACGCCCAGCGCCTCGCCGAACAGGTCGTTGTGCGCGGCCGCCTCGGCCTTGTAGGGCACGTGGATCAGGTCGATGCCGGCCTGGCGCGCGAGCAGCTCGCCGAACAGGTGGGCGTTCGAGCCGTTGCCCCAGGTGCCGTAGCTGATGCCGCGGTGCGCCTTGGCGTAGGCGACGAACTCGCGCACGTTCGAGAACGGCGCCGAGGCGCGCGCGATCAGCATCGGCCCGCCGGTCGCGAGCTGCGACAGCGGCTCGAAGTCCTTCACTGGGTCGTAGGGCAGCCGCGGCTGCAGCACCACGTTGTTGATGTGCGTGAGCGGCAGCGTCAGCAGCATCGTGTAGCCATCGGGCGCCGCCTTGGCGACCGCGTCGGCCGCGATGGTGCCGCTGGCGCCGGGCCGGGGCTCGACGATGACCGGCTGGTTCCAGCGCGCCTTGAGCTTCTCGGCGTAGATGCGCGCGATCGAGTCCATCGGCCCGCCGCCCGAGCCGAAGGGGATGATGCGCACCACGCGGGTGGGAAAGCTGGGTGGGCTCGCCTGCGCGAAGGCCGGGCCGGCGGCGCCGGCCATGACGGCGCCGAGAAGGCCGAGCGCGCGTCGGCGCGTCGGCTGGGGTCGCAACGGATTCATCGTGTCTCCAGGTCGTGCTGTACTTGTGGACCCGACGATAAGTACCGCCCGTGCCCCGGGCAATTCGAAGCTTTGGATATGAGATATGGCCCGACGTGATATCCGCAGCCTGGACGTCGGCATGCTGCGGACCTTCGATGCGCTGATGCGCGAGCGCAGCGTGTCGCGCGCGGCGACGCGCCTGTTCCTGAGCCAGCCCGCGGTGAGCGCCTCGCTCAACCGGCTGCGCGAGACCTTCGACGACCCGCTGTTCACGCGCACCGCGCACGGCGTGCAGCCCACCGCGCGCGCCACGGCGCTCGCAGGCCAGGTCGAGCGCGTGCTGGCCGACCTGTCGGCCATGCTCGAGCCCGACGACCGCTTCCAGCCCGAGCATTCGCAGCGCATCTTCCGCATCTCGGGCGGCGACTACGCGAGCCACCTGCTGCTGCCGCGGCTGGCCAACGAGCTCGTGGCCTGCGGTTCGCGCGTGCGGCTGTACTGGGAGACCAGCTCCTTCCTCACGCTGACCGAGCGGCTGCGCAAGGGCGATTTCGACGTCGCCGTGCTGCCGCGGCTGCAGCCGCCGAGCGACTGCGAATCGGCGCTGCTCTACGAGGACCGCTACGTGGTCGCGGTGCGCCGCGGCCATCCGACCCTGGGCGAGGCCGCCTCGCTCGACGACTTCTGCGCCGCGCCGCACGTGTTCCTGGGCTACGGCAGCTCGGCGCTCGACGACCTGATCGACCAGGTGCTCGCGCGCCAGGGCCGCCAGCGCAGCATGAGCGTGGCCATGACCAGCTTCGGCCAGATCGTCGACCTGCTGGCGCAGACTGACCACGTGGCGGTGATGCCGCTGCGCGTGGCCGCGCGCTTCGACGCGCTGCTCGCGGTGCATCCGCTGCCCTTCGAGCTGCAGGGCTACCGTTCGGTCGTGTGCTGGAACCGGCGCTCGAATTCCGACGCCGGCGTGCTGTGGCTCAAGGACGCGCTGCTGCGCATCGGGCGCGAGGCCGATGCGGTGCCGATGCCCGTGCCTACGTCGGCCTGACGCGCCGCGCGAAGGCCTCGAGCCCGTCGATGGTCATCTGGACGTGGCGCTCGAAGCTGCTGTCCAGCGGCACCGTGCTGCCGTTGTCCCAGCGCACGATGAAGGCGCGGTTGGCCAGCAGCGGCAGGTTGCGCGAGAGCACCGGGTGGTCGAGCGGGCGGATGGTGTGGACGCGCTCGCGCAGCTCCTCGGCCCAGGTCTGCGTGTTGTCCGAGGGCAGCGGCGAGAACTCCATCGTGAGGAAGCCCAGCATCGCCGCGATCGTGCAGTTGTAGGCCTCGCGCAGCGGCTCGCCCTCGAAGCCGGCCTCGGTCAGCGCCGTGAGCACCCCCTCGACCAGCGCGGTCGGCAGGCTGCCGTTGGACACCAGCTGCGCGCCCAGCAGCTGCGCGACGTTGGGATGGCGCCGCACGGCCGCGCGGCAGCGGCGGAACAGCTCGGCGATCCAGGCCTGCCAGCCCGGCTGCGCGGCATCGGCGGGCGGCGCCACGTCGGCCATGACCGTGGCCGCGACCTCGGCCAGCAGCGCCTCGCGCGAGCTCACGTGCCAGTGCACCGTGGCCGGATAGACGCCGAGCCGTGCCGCCACCTCGCGCAGGCTGAAGGCGCCGAGGCCGGCCTCGTCGATCAGCGCCAGCGCGACCTCGGCGATCCGGCCCCTGGTCAGCGCGGCGCCGCCCGCGGGTCGGCCGGCGGTGCGGGGCGGGGGAGCGGCTTTCTTGCGCGCGGTGGTCATCGGGTGGGTGCCATTGTTCGGTCGGTGAATTGATTGTATAAACATCGAAAAATTGAGCAACGAACAATTAACGCTGAGCCAAGCGTCAATTCCAGCCGTCCAACCCTTTCCAGGAGCCGCCATGACCCTTGCCCCCATCGACCACGCCCTGGCCGAGGCGCACCGCCGTTTCACCGAGGCCAACCCCGCCAGCCGGCGCCAGTTCGAGGCCAATGCCGAGTCCATGCCCGGCGGCAACACGCGCTCGGTGCTGTTCTACGCGCCGTTCCCGCTGACCATCGCGCGCGGCGAGGGGGCCGCGCTGTGGGACGCCGACGGCCACCGCTACGCCGACTTCATCGCCGAGTACACGGCCGGCGTCTACGGCCACTCGGCGCCCGAGATCCGCGAGGCGGTGATCGAGGCGATGCAGGGCGGCGTCAACCTCACGGGCCACAACCTGCTCGAGGGCCGGCTGGCGCGGACCATCCGCGAGCGCTTCCCGCAAGTCGAGCAGCTGCGCTTCACCAACTCGGGCACCGAGGCCAACCTGATGGCGCTCACGGCCGCGCTGCACTTCACGGGGCGGCGCCGCATCGTGGTGTTCTCGGGCGGCTACCACGGCGGCGTGCTGGGCTTCGGCGACCAGCCCTTGCCCACCACCGTGCCCTTCGATTTCCTCGTGCTGCCCTACAACGACGCCGAAACGGCGCGCGCGCGCATCGCCGAGCAGGCTTCGGAGATCGCGGCCGTGCTGGTCGAGCCGATGCAGGGCGCGGCCGGCTGCATCCCGGGGCAGCCCGACTTCCTGCGGGCACTGCGCGAGGCAGCCACGGCGGCCGGCGCGCTGCTGATCTTCGACGAGGTCATGACCTCGCGCCTGGGCCCGCGCGGGCTGGCCAACGAGCTGGGCATCCGCGCCGACCTCACGACGCTGGGCAAGTACATCGGTGGCGGCATGTCCTTCGGCGCCTTCGGCGGCCGCGCCGACGTGATGGCGCAGTTCGACCCGCGCACCGGCGCGCTCGCGCACTCGGGCACCTTCAACAACAACGTGATGACCATGGCGGCCGGCCAGGCGGGCCTCACGCAGCTGTTCACGCCCGAGGCGGCCGGCGCGCTGGCCGAGCGCGGCGAGGCGATGCGCGCGCGGCTCAACGCGCTGGGCGCGAAGGAGGGCGTGGCGCTGCAGTTCACGGGCGTGGGCTCGCTGATGAACGCGCATTTTTTGCAGGGCGAGGTGCGGCGCGTGGCCGATCTCGCGGCGGTCGATGGGCGGCTGCGCCAGCTGCTGTTCTTCCACCTGTTGAACGCGGGCATCTACACCTCGCCGCGCGGCTTCGTGGTGCTGTCGCTGCCGCTCGGCGACGCCGACATCGAGCGCTACGTGGCCGCCATCGGCGGCTTCATCGCCGAGTACCGCGCGCTGCTGCCCGCGCTGGGCTGAACGCGGCTCAGGCCTTGCCGGCCACGCCCAGCAGCTCGTGCAGCCGGGTGCTGGTGGTCGTGTACTGCAGCGGGATCGCCTTGCCGGGGAACACGATCGCCGCGGCGCCCCACGCGGCCAGCGTGGCCTCGTGGAAACCGCAGACGATCAGCTTCTTCTTGCCCGGGTAGGTGTTGATGTCGCCGACCGCGAACACGCCCGCTTCGCGCGTCTGGTACTTCTCGGTGTCGACGGGCACCTGCTTGCGTTCGAGCTCGAAGCCCCAGTCGGCGATCGGCCCGAGGCGCGGCGAGATGCCGAGGCAGGCGACCAGCGCATCGAGCGGGAGCTCGACCGTGCTGGCATCGGGCGTGGCGATGCGCAGCGTCTGGCCGTCGAAGCCGCTGGGCTGGCCGACCTGGAAGCCCAGCCGGCCTTCGGCCACCAGCGCGCGCATCGCGGCCACCGTGGCCTCGTCGGCCTGGAAGCCGTCGCGCCGGTGCACCAGCGTGACCTGCCTGGCGATGGCGGTCAGCGCGATCGCGGTTTCGAGCGCCGTGTCGTCGCCGCCGTTGACCACCACGGCCTGGCCGGCGAAGCGCTCGAGCGAGTCGGGGTGATAGAACAGCGACTCGCCCTCGAAGCGGCCGATGTCGTCCAGCGCGATGCGCTTGGGCACGAAGGCGCCGACGCCGGCCGCGATGAACACCGTCTTCGCGAGGAAGCGGCGGCCGGCCGAGGTGCCCAGCAGCAGCCGCTGGTCGGCCTGGCGTTCGAGCGTGGCGACCTGCTCGCCGAAATGGAAGACCGGCTTGAACGGCGCCACCTGCGCCAGCAGCGACTGCGCGAGATCGCGCCCGCTGGTCACCGGCGTGCCGGGGATGTCGTAGATCGGCTTGTGGCCGTACAGCGCCACGCACTGGCCGCCCGCGGCGGGCAGCGCATCGACGATGTGGCAGGAGATCTCGAGCAGGCCGAGCTGGAAGGCCTGGAACAGCCCCACCGGGCCGGCGCCGATGATCAGGGCGTCGGTCTCGATGGGGGCGGGGGCCTGGCTCAGCGCACCAGCTCCGAGATCTTGCCCGTCTTGTCCTTCCACTCGTCGGCGTCGGGCAGGGCGGGCTTGCGCTTGGTGATGCTCTTCCAGCCGTCGGCCTGGGCCAGCTCGGCATTGAGCTTGATGAAGGCGATCTGGTCGGCCGGCAGGTCTTCCTCGGCGAAGATGGCGTTGGCCGGGCACTCGGGAATGCAGACCGCGCAGTCGATGCATTCGTCCGGGTCGATCACCAGCATGTTGGGACCTTCGCGGAAGCAGTCGACGGGGCAAACGTCCACGCAGTCGGTGTATTTGCAACGGATGCAGGCTTCGGAGACGACGTGGGTCATTTGGCGTTGTATGCGGTCTGTGGTCGGGAAAAACCCTTGATTTTAGGCCTTTGCGGCGCTCGGCTGCACGAGCACGGCCGCCGAGGTGCGATGCGAGGCCGTATCGACCAGCACCAGCGAGCCCAGCGTGCGCGAGCGCGTGAACGGCAGCACCGCCAGCGGCTGCTGCAGAGCCAGCACCACGTCGCCGATGGCATTGGCCTCGAGCTGGGTCGCGGGCTCGGATTCGAGCGTGGTGATGTTGACCCGATCGACGATGCGCGCGACCTTGGCCTTGACCCAGCGATGCCCCTGCAGCGCCCAGTAGACGCGGCCCGCGACCAGCGGCTCGTCGTCGAGCCAGGCCACGGTGGCGGTGATCTCGCGCACCGGCTCGAAGGCCTCGGGCGCCAGCAGCCAGTCGCCGCGCGACACGTCGACCTCGCGGTCGAGCACGATGCCCGCGCTGTGGCCCGCATGCACGGTCTTCGGCTGGCGCGCGTGGCTCAGCACCTGGGCCACGGTGGCGGTCTGGTTGCTCGGCAGCACGGTCACGCGCTGGCCCGGTTCGACATGGCCCGAGGCCACGCGGCCCCAGAACACGCGGCGGCCCTGCGAGGTGTCGGCCGAGGACGAGAACTTCTCGACCCACTGCACCGGGAAGGCGAAGGGCACGGATTCGTCCTGCGCCGTCACCGGCAGCTGTTCGAGCAGCTCGAGCAGGCTCGGGCCCTCGTAGCCGACCCAGTCGGCATGGCGCGTGGCCACGTTCCAGCCCTTGAGCGCCGAGATCGGCACGATCGCGGCCACCTGCACGCCCGCGGCCTCGGCGAAGGCGTTGAGCGCGGCCGAGATGCGTTCGAAGGCCAGGCCGGCATCGGCGATGGCATCGAGCTTGTTGACCGCGAACACGATCGACTGCACGCGCAGCAGGTGCGTCAGCAGCGTGTGGCGGCGCGTCTGCGGCAGCAGCTCGCGCTTGACCACGGTGCCGTCTTCCACCTCGGCGGCCCAGGCCAGCTTGGTGGCATCGACCAGCACCACGGCGGCGTCGGCGGCCGAGGCGGCCGTCACCATGTTGCGCGTGTACTGCTCGTGGCCCGGCGCGTCGCCGATGATGAACTTGCGCTTGGCGGTCGAGAAGTAGCGGTAGGCCACGTCGATCGTGATGCCTTGCTCGCGCTCGGCCGACAGGCCGTCGGTCAGCAGCGCGAGGTCGGTCTCGCCGCCGCGCTGCACGCCAGCGAGCTGGTCCTGCAGCACGGTCTTGCTGTCGACCAGCAGGCGGCCGATCAGCGTGCTCTTGCCGTCGTCGACCGAGCCGCAGGTGATGAAGCGCAGCGCGGTGCCGGTGTCGGCTGTGATTTCGGGTTGAAGCGTGGTGGCGGTCATGGGTTTCTTTCGGGAGACACCGCGGAACCGGCTTTGCCGGGCCGCTGGTGTCGCCCCCTTGAGGGGGGAGTCGAGCTACACGAAGTGAGCGAGGGACGGGGGTGGGTCAGAAATAACCGTCTTTCTTGCGTTTTTCCATCGAAGCTTCGGAGGTCATGTCGTCCATCCGGGTGGCGCCGCGTTCGCTGACGTCGACCGACAGCGTCTCGAGCACCACGTCGCCCGCGTCGGCCGCGAGGCTCTCGACCGGGCAGGTGGTCGTGATGTCGCCCACGGTGCGGAAGCGCACGTCGCGCACCTGCACGGTTTCGCCGTCGCGCGGCGGGGTCAGTTCGGTCACCGGCACCAGCAGGCCGCGGCGCTCGACCACCTCGCGCTTGTGCGTGTAGTAGATCGAAGGCAGGCCGACGTGCTCGCGCTCGATGTACTGCCAGACGTCGAGCTCGGTCCAGTTCGAGATCGGGAACACGCGGAAGTGCTCGCCCGGTGCCAGGCGGGTGTTGAACAGGGTCCAGAGCTCGGGGCGCTGGTCCTTGGGCTGCCATTGGCCGAAGCTGTCGCGGTGCGAGAAGATGCGCTCCTTGGCGCGGGCCTTCTCTTCATCGCGGCGCGCGCCGCCGATCAGCGCGTCGAAACGGAATTCCTCGATCGCCTCGAGCAGCGTCACCGACTGGTGCGCGTTGCGCGATTCGCCCGGGTGCGCAAGGCGCACCGTGCCGCGCTTCATCGAGTCCTCGACGCTGCGCACGATCAGCTCGGCGCCCAGTTCCTTGGCGCGCTGGTCGCGGTAGTCGGTCACTTCGGGGAAGTTGTGGCCGGTGTCGATCATCAGCAGCGGATAGGGCAGGCGGCCGATGCCGAAGGCCTTCTCGGCGCACTTCAGCAGCACCAGCGAGTCCTTGCCGCCCGAGAACAGCAGCGCGGGGCGCTCGAAGGCCGCGGCCACTTCGCGCAGGATGAAGATGGTCTCTTCCTCCAGCGCATCGAGGTGCGTGTTGGACAGGTGCGCCGGCGGCAGCAGCAGATCGGATTCGGTACGGGCGTTCATCGGGTGGGGCGCTGGAGATTCGGAGTCGGTGGAGCGTGCGTTCAATGCGAGAGGTGCAGGCCGCATTCGCGGTTGTCCTCGCCCTTGGTCGGGTCCACGTAGTCGAAGTTGTTCGGCAGGCCGTGCGCCTCGCAGTAGGTGTAGAGGTCCTTGGACGACCAGTGCAGCAGCGGCGCGACCTTGATCAGGCCGTCGGGGTTGATGCTGACCGGCTCCATCTGCGCGCGCACGGCCGTGTCGGTGGCGCGCAGCGCGGTGAACCAGACCTTGGGCGCCGTCTCGCGCAGGGCACGCGCGAAGGGCTCGAGCTTCACCTCCTCGGTGAAGGCGGCGTGGCGCGGATCGTCGAGCGCCGGCGTCGGGCCGTCGACCGCCTCGCGGTGCGCGCGCGAGCGACGCGGCAGGTAGATGTGCAGGTCCAGGCCCAGCTGCTTGGTCACCTCGTCGGCGAAGCGGTAGGTGGCCTCGGTGTTGTAGCCGTTGTCCATCCAGATCACCGGCACGTCACGCTTGGCGCGCGTCACCATGTGCAGGATCACGGCCTCGAAGGGCCGGAAATTGGTGGTGACGATCGCGTTCTGGCCCAGGCCGATGGCCCAGTCCACCAGGCCTTCGGCGTTGCGGCCGAGTTCGGTGTTGATGCGTGCGAGGTCGATGCTCATGGATGAATCAAGCGTTGCTGTGGGAACTCAATTGCCGGCCGCGAAGTGCGGCGCGGTCTGCACCGCGTCGCCCTGGTAGAAGGCCGAGAAGCGGTCGAACTGGCGCTGCGCGTCGGAGGCGTCCACGCCTTCCTTGAGCACGGCGCTCGAGAAGCCGGTGCGTTCCATCTGCACCAGCTGGTCGATCAGCACGTCGCCGGTAGCGCGGATGTCGCCCTTGAAGCCCAGGCGGCGGCGCAGCAGGAAGGCCTGGCTGTAGGCGCGGCCGTCGGTGAACTTCGGGAAGTGCAGGTCGATGCGTTCGATGTCCGACAGGCAGACCTCGATCGCGAGCGGATCGGCGTCGTTCGCCAGTTGCAGCACCTTCGGGTCGCCGTCGTCCACGTGTTCTTCGGCCGCGAGGATGTTGAGCGTCTTGTTCATGCTGCTTCCTCCACCTTGAATCGCGCACCGTTGGCCGCGGCCTTGAACGGGTCGGGTCCCACGCGGCGCAGCGTGTCGATGAAGTTCTCGCCGTTCACGCGGGTGTCGCGGTAGGTCGTGAGCACGGCCTCGATCACGCCGGGCACTTCGGCCGCCGAGAACGAGGGGCCGACCACCTTGCCGGCCTGCGGCGCGCCGCTGAGGGCCGAGCCGTCGGAACCGCCGAGGGTGACCTGGTACCACTCCTTGCCGTCCTTGTCGACGCCCAGGATGCCGATGTGGCCGCTGTGGTGGTGGCCGCAGGAGTTGATGCAGCCGCTGATGTGCAGGTCGATCTCGCCGATGTCGTCGAGCTCGTCGAGGTCCTGGTAGCGCTCGGTGATCGCCTCGGCGATCGGGATCGAGCGCGCATTGGCCAGCGCGCAGAAGTCACCGCCGGGGCAGGCGATCATGTCGGTCAGCAGGTGCACGTTGGCGCTCGCGAAGCCGGCCGCGCGGGCGGCGAGCCACAGCGCATGCAGGTCTTCGGCGTGCACCCAGGGCAGCACCACGTTCTGGTCGTGCGTCACGCGGGCTTCGCCGGCCGAGAAGCGGTCGGCCAGTTGCGCGAGCGTGTCGAGCTGGTCGGCCGAGGCATCGCCGGGCGCCTGCTTCAGGCGCTTGAACGACAGCGTGACCGCGCGCAGGGCCGGGTTCTTGTGCGGCGCCACGTTGCGCGCGAGCCAGCGTGCGAACTGCACGTCCTCGGCGGCATGGGCGCGCAGCTCGGCGTCGGTCTTCTCGGCGCTCTGCAGCACGCGGGTGGCCAGTTCCGGCGGCACGAAGGAGGCGGCCACGCGGTCGAACTCTTCCTGCGTGATGGTGTGCGGCGCGCCGTCGTGCTCGAGGATCTGCTTGTACTCGGCATCGACGTCGTCGATGTAGCGCTGACCTTCGGCCTTCACCAGGATCTTGATGCGCGCCTTGTAGATGTTGTCGCGGCGGCCGTAGCGGTTGTAGACCCGGATCACGGCCTCGAGGTAGTTCATGATCTGCTGCCAAGGCAGGAACTCGCGCAGCACCGTGCCCACGATCGGCGTGCGGCCCATGCCGCCACCCACCTGCACGCGGAAGCCGATCTCGCCGGCCTCGTTCTTCACCAGCTTCAGGCCCACGTCGTGCCAGCCCGTGGCGGCGCGGTCCTCGTCGGCGCCCGTGATCGCGATCTTGAACTTGCGCGGCAGGAACGCGAACTCGGGATGCAGCGTGCTCCACTGGCGCATGATTTCGGCGTAGGGGCGCGGATCGGCCACCTCGTCGATCGCGATGCCGGCGCGCTCGTCGCTCGTGATGTTGCGGATGCAGTTGCCGCTGGTCTGGATGCCGTGCATGTCGACCGAGGCCAGCAGGTCCATCACGTCGGCCGACTTGGCGAGCGGGATCCAGTTGAACTGGACGTTCTGGCGGGTCGAGAAGTGGGCGTAGTGGGTGGGCAGCTTCTGGCTGCCGAGCTGGCCCTGGGTCTCGATGGCCTTCTTGTAGACCTCGGCCTCGGGCTCGTCGTACTCGCGGGCGATCTTCGCGAGCACGCGCACCTGCCGGCTCGAGAGTTCGCCGTAGGGCACGGCCACGCGCAGCATCGGGGCGTAGCGCTGCACGTACCAGCCGTTCTGCAGCCGCAGGGGACGGAACTCGTCTTCGTGGAGGCGGCCCTTTTGCCAGCGCTCGAGCTGGTCGCGGAATTGGGCGGCTCGTTGATGAACGAACTGGCGGTCGAAGTCTGTGTATTGGTACATCGTGCGTGAGTCTTGTCTTGAAGTGCGGTGCGTCCAGCGCGCCAGCAAGAAGCCGGGATTCTGAAAGCGTGCCTTATGGAACCAAACTATTTTTTGGTTCGCGCCTTATGCGGATAAGCTTATTCGCCAGTGTTCATGCGGGTTTGCGGGCGGTTGGATGCTTATTCTGGATAAGGGCGGGTGCGGGGTGCAGGGTGGATTTTAGGAATGTGGGGAGTTGGTTTCAGGGGGCGGGGTTCTTTGGGGGCGTTCTGCTCTTGCAGAGGCAGGGGCCGGGATTTCGCCCCGGCGGGCGAGTTACTTTCTTTTGTCTCGCCAAAAGAAAGTAACCAAAGAAAAGGCGACCCCACTGTCTGCGACCCTCCGCTTCGCTACGGGCAACCTGCGGTGCTCGCGTTTCGCGGGGTCTCGCAGAACTCGCTTCGCTCAAACAGCTGCGAGCCCTGATCCGCGAAACGCTGCGCTCCTCGGCGCAGCCAGAGGGGAGTGGTTCGGGCCATCGCGATGCTCGGCCCGGCAGACCCTTCGGGCCTTTGCTTCGCTCGGCCTCAGTGAAAGATCCAGGGCCTATGCATGCGCACTCACCACACAAGGACGCGCCATGGCGCGTTGACCCTCATCCCCTCTGGCTGTGCCGAGGAGCGCAGGAGAAAGCGGGATAAGGGCCGCAGCTGTCTGAGCGGAACGAAGTGCAGCGAGTTCTGCGGACCCCCGCTTTCTCCGAGCACCGCAGGTTGCCCGTAGCGAAGCGAAGGGACACAGACAGCGGGGTCGCCTTTCTTTGCTTACTTTCTTTGGCGAGACAAAGAAAGTAAGTCGCCCGCCGGGGCGAGACCCGGCCTACGGCCTAGGCAGAGAAAAGAAAGCTCAGATCTCACCGCAACATTGAAGACATGGCAGAGCAGCAGTTCAACATCCGAACCGCACTCTCGACATCTGCAGCCACAAACCGAAGAGTCACCCCATCGACCCGCTCAAACCCCGGCCACTGGCAAAACAGATCCGCCAGCGCCGCAGTCTGCGCCCTCAAAGTCACGGTCTGCGGCCCTTCGAACACCAGCGGAAGAACCTTGGCCCGCGAAGACAGCGCGACTTGAACCCCAGCCCGAATCGCCTCACGAGCCCTTTCAGGCGACAAAGAAACCCCACTGGTATTCCCCGTAGCCTTCTTCGTCTCCACGAACACTGCCTGGGGAAACAAGCCACGGTTCTCCGCAATGAACACATCGTCCCCACTGCCCATCACCACCGGCACCCCATATTCCCCAGCCAGCGCCCCATAGAGCCCGGCCTCGCCCAATTCCTGCCCGCCGAGCGAGATGCCCGCAAAGGCAAAGCTGTTGATCGTGTGCGCCAGGATCCCGCGCCCCTGCGCCCGCGAGTGGTAGCCGATCATGCAGACCGCTTCGACCCCGTCTTCCTCCACCCCCGCCACCATGCTCAGATACCGCGGCTTCCCTTGCACCACGCGAGCCCGAGGATCGAGCACATCGGGCGGCATGTTGCGAAACCCCCCGTGCGAGTCGTTCACCAGCACCTCGTCCGCCCCCGCATCGAAGGCCCCCGCGATCGCCGCATTGGCTTCCTGCGCCATCAGCAGCCGAGCGCGTTCGTACTCAGGATTGCCTTGCCGCGTCTGCTCGGGGTGATAGACACCCGCCACGCCTTCGATATCGGTGGAGATCAGCACTTTCATGAGGGCACCCGGCAAAAGAGAAAAATCAAAGAAAGAGAGAAGGGGACAGCAACTCGCCCAACGCGGCACGGTGATTGCCGTCGCGCCCGGTCACCGGCTCGGCCCGCCACAGCGCATGCAGGATCGCCTGCTCGGTCCCATCGGCCGCGGCCTGGAACAGCCCGTCGAGCTGCGTCTCGTGCAGCATCGCCACGGCCGGCATCGCGCGCTCGGCCCGGTCGGGCACGGTGTAGGCGGTCGAGAAGGCCAGCACGATGTCGCCGCTGCCGTGCCC
>NZ_JBZAYE010000134.1:0-14467 GCF_058244205.1 Variovorax sp. 20P10.2.4 | reverse complement strand
AGCCGGCACGAGCTGCTGCTGGCGGTGCGCGGCGCGGCGCTGTCGGCCGCGGCGCGCTCGATGGAGAAGGAACTCGGCGCGATCTCGCACGACCAGCCGCCGGCCGACTACGCGCGCGCCTGGGTGCGGGCGATCGGCTCGGGCTACCTGCGCTTCGCGCAGGACCAGCCGGGGCTGTTCCGCACCGCCTTCGTGATCTCTTCCGACGAGGCGCGCGGCACCATCGGTCCCTCGAGCGCGGGCGCGAGCGGCATGGACCCGTTCCAGCTGCTGGGCTCGGGCCTCGACCGGCTGGTGGAGGCCGGTGCGCTCGATCCGGCGCGGCGCCCGAATGCCGAGTACCTGGCCTGGTCGGCGGTGCACGGGCTCGCGCTGCTGATCATCGAGGGCCCGCTCAAGGAGGCCGACCCGTCGGTGCTGGAGCCGCTGACGCTGCGGCTGCTGGAGATGGTGGAGCTGGGCCTGCAGTAGGCGCGGCGGGTCCTAGAGATAGACCTTCTGCAGCAGCTTGATCAGCGTCTCTCGCTCGCGCGCATTGAGCCGCGCGCTGGCATCGAGTTCGAGCTGGATCACGGCCTGTTCGGCCTCGCGCACCAGCGCCTCGCCGGCCGGCGTGAGATGCAGGCCGACCGCGCGGCCGTCGTGCGGATGCGGCTTGCGCTCGATCAGCGCGCGCGCGTCGAGCTCGGCCACCAGGCTCACGAGGTTGGGCGGCAGGATGTCGAGCGTGCTGCAGATCTGGCGCGAGGTGGCGCCCGGGTTGTGCGCCAGCAGCGAGAGCACCGAGAAGTCGATCTGCTTGAGCTTGAAGGCCGCCATGCGCTTGGCGAACAGCGCGCTCACCACCAGCCAGGCGCGGCGCGCGTTGTAGCCGACCAGGGTCTCGAGCACGCGCGCGTCGAGGCGGTCCGTCCGGCCGAGCGGCGCGGCGGCCATGTCGCTCTTCGCGCTCTTCGGAGCGGCGGATTTCGGGGAGGTGGGCATGGCGCAAGCGTAACCGCGAGCGGGACCCCGAAGCGCCGGGCCGGTAGCGACTTGGCGACAGCCCGGCGCGGGCTCAGGACTCCGCGGTGAAGCCGATCTTCTTCACCAGCGGGCCCCAGCGCTCGTACTCCGACTGCAGCGACCGGCGCATCTCCTCGGGCGTGGAGCCCTGCGCGATCAGGCCCACCGACAGCAGGCCGTCGGCCACGGCCTTGTCCTTGAGCGCGGCCTGGATCGCGCCGCTCGCGGCGGCGATCACCGGCGCGGGCGTCTTCGCGGGCGCGAAGAAGCCGAACCATTCGTCGGCCACCAGCTCGGGGAAGCCCTGCTCGGCGAAGGTCGGCACCTCGGGCAGGTAGGCGGCGCGCTGGGCGCCCGAGGTGGCGAGCACGCGCAGCTTGTTGGCCTTGACGAAGGGCAGGTAGTCGCCGCTGGGCGTGAGGCTCGAGGCGATCTGACCGCCCACCACGTCGTTGACCGCCGGCAGCGAGCCGCGGTAGGGCACGTGGCGCAGGTCGGCGCCGCTGTTGAGGCCCAGCAGCGCGCCGAGGAAGTGCGGCGTGGAGCCCGCGCCCGGCGAGCCGTAGCTGGCCTGGCCCGGGTTGGCCTTGGCCCAGGCCACGTAGTCCTTCAGCGTCTTCACGCTGGCCGGCACCATCGGGCCGACCGCCAGGCCGTGCGTCATCACCGCGCCGATCGAGACCGGGGCGAAGTCGGCCAGGCCGTAGCTCAGCTTGCTGTAGATGTAGGGATAGGTCGACAGCGCCGAGGCCTGCGAGAGCGCGAGCACCGAGCCGTCGGCCGGCGCGCTCTTGAGCGAGTCGAGCGCGATGCGCCCGCCGGCGCCGGGCTTGTTCTCGACCACGGGATTGAGCTTGGTGAAGTCGGTGCCGCCGAGCTTGTCGGCCACGCGGCGCGCCACGCTGTCGCCCGCGCTGCCGGCCGGGAAGCCGTAGTAGATCTTCACCTGCTGGGCGACGATCTCGGCCAGCGCGGCCAGGGGATGCTGCAGGGCGCCGAGCGCGGCTGCGCCGCCGAGCGCCGTCACGAACTGACGTCGGTTGGTCATGGTCTTGTCTCCGGTTGGTGGTGCTGGATCTATCGCGGCGCCATGCGTAGCGCGCCGTCGAGGCGGATCACCTCGCCGTTGAGGTGGCCGTTGGTCACGACGTGGCAGGCCAGCTCGGCGAATTCCGAGGGCTGGCCCAGCCGCGGCGGGAACGGGATCGAGGCCGCGAGCGACTGCTGCACCGCCTCGGGCAGCTCGAGCAGCAGCGGCGTGGCGAACAGCCCGGGCGCGACGGTGCAGACGCGGATCGCGTGCTGCGCGAGGTCGCGCGCCATCGGCAGCGTCATGCCGACCAGGCCGCCCTTCGAGGCGCTGTAGGCCTGCTGGCCGACCTGGCCGTCGAAGGCCGCGACCGAGGCGGTGAACAGCATCACGCCCTTCTCGCCGTTGGCGAGCGCCGCTAGCTTCGCGCAGCGCGCGGCGAACAGGCGCGCCACGTTGTAGCTGCCGATCAGGTTGACGTTGACCACGCGCACGAAGTCCTCGAGCGGCGCCGGGTTGCCGTCCTTGCCGACGATGCGCTTCGCGCTGCCGATGCCGGCCACGTTCATCAGGATGCGCGCCGGGCCGTGCGCGGCCTCGGCCCGGTCGAGCGCGGCGCTCACGCTCGCGGCATCGGTGATGTCGCATACGCAGGCGATGCCGCCGATCTCGGCGGCGACCTTGGCGGCCAGCTCGGCATTGCGGTCGAGCAGCGCCACCTTCGCGCCCAGGCGCGCGAGTTCGCGCGCGGTGGCCTCGCCGAGGCCCGATGCGCCGCCGGTCACGAGTGCGGCCTGTCCTTCGATCTTCATGGGTTCGTCTCCAAAAAGGGGAAAAAAGAGCGTCAGCGCGGCCGCAGGGTGAAGGGCAGCGTGCCGTCGTGCAGCGCCTCGACCAGCGCGGCGCGGTGCTTGAGCACGGCGCGCTGGTTGATCGAGCCCTTGTCGGTGACCTCGCCCTTGTCGATCGAGGGCGGCTCGCTCATCAGGTGCAGCCGCGCGATGCGGTTGGCGCTGCCGGTGCTCGCGGCCGCGAGCTGGTCCAGCACCTGCTGGAAGTGCGCCTGCACCGGCGCGCTCTCGAGCACCTGCCGCATGCTCGCGCCGGCGTCGAGGCCCGCGAGCTGGCGCACCTTCTGCGTAGGGAAGACCAGCGCGCCGACCTCCTTGAGGTTGATGCCGGTCAGCACCGCGTCCTGCACGTAGGGCGAGCCGGCCGTGGCGATCTTCGCGCGCAGCGGGCCCACGCTCACGAAGGTGCCGGTGGCGAGCTTGAAGTCCTCGGCGATGCGGCCGTCGAAGCGCAGGCCGCGGTGGATGTCGGCGTCGTCGATCCACTTGACCGCATCGCCGGTCGAGAAGAAACCTTCCTCGTCGAAGGCCTCGGCCGTGGCCTCGGGCGCGCGCCAGTAGCCGGGCGTGATGTTGGGGCCGCGATAGCGCACCTCGGTCTTGCCGTCGACCTCGATCAGCTTGAGCTCGATGCCCGCCGCGGGCAGGCCGACGTCGCCCGACTTCACGTCGGGGCCGGTCACGTAGAGAGCGAACGGGCCCGACTCGGTCATGCCCAGGCCGGTGCCCATCACGATGCGCTCGCCGACCTCGGCCTCCTGCGTGCGGTGCAGGCTGTCCCAGACCGGCTGCGACAGCGCCGCGCCCGAGTAGAAGAACATCTTCACGCGCGACAGCAGGTTGCGCCGCAGCACCGGGTCGGTCTCCATCGCCTGCGCGATCGCCTCGAAGCCGGTCGGCACGTTGAAGTAGATGGTGGGCGCGATCTCGCGCAGGTTGCGCAGCGTCTCGGCCATGCCGGTGGCCGTGGGCTTGCCCTCGTCGATGTAGAGCGTGCCGCCGTTGTCGAGCACGATGCCCACGTTGTGGTTGCCGCCGAAGGTGTGGTTCCACGGCAGCCAGTCGACCAGCACCGGCGGCTCGTCGCCCAGCGCCGGGATCGACTGGCGCAGCTGCTGCTGGTTGGCGCACCACATGCGGTGCGTGTTGACCACCGCCTTGGGCATCTTGGTCGAGCCCGAGGTGAACAGGAACTTGGTGATGGTGTCGGGGCCGGTGGCCTGCATCGCGGCGTCGATGGCCGGCGTGGGCAGCGTCGCCGCCAGCGCGTCGAAGGAGGTGGTGGCGCGGCCGGGCAGCTCGCCTTCGGCCAGCACGATCTCGACGCCCGCATCGGCCGGCAGCGTGGCCTCGATCGCGCGGGCATAGCGCGCGGCGTCGGCCGCGAACACCAGGCCCGGCGTGAGCGTGGCCAGCACGTGGCGCAGCTTGTCGAAGTCCTGGCTCACGAGCGAGTAGGGCGGCGAGACCGGGCAGTAGGGCACGCCCGCGTAGAGGCAGCCGAGCGCGAGCAACGCGTGCTCGATGCCGTTCTCGCTGAGGATCGCCACCGGGCGCTCGGCGTCCAGGCCGCGCGCGAGCAGGGCCTGGCCGATCGCGCGCGCCTTCTGCAGGGCCTCGGCATAGCTCACGCGCAGCCAGTCGCCGGTGCCGCCGTCGGCCAGCCGCGCGCGGCGCGCGATGAAGGTGCGTTCGGGCGTGGCCTCGGCCCAATGGTGCAGCCGGTCGGTCATGCGTTCGCGGTAGGGGCGAAGCGGCGTTTCCGCGCTCAGGTACTGCGTGCCCGGCGCGCCGTCGCGCAGCAGCGCGCGCGTGACGCCGAAGGCGAGCGGTCGGTATTTGATGGCCGTCATCGGGGCGCCCGTGCGTGAGTAGATCGGTGAATGAATGAAGTAAGTAAGGGCTTCAGCCCTTGCTGACCTTGGCGCCGCGGCCTTCGAGGAAGTCGCGCACGCGCTGCTTGGCCTCGGGCGCGGCCTGCACGATGCCGGACATCAGTGCCTCGGTGAAGAAGCCGTGGTCGGCCGGCTGCTCGGCGATGCGCGGCAGCGCGTGCATCAGCGCGTAGTTGGTGAGCGGCGCGTTGGTGGCCACGCGCTTGGCGAGCTCGAAGGCCTTGTCGAAGGCCGTGCCCTCGTCGACCAGGTACTGCGCGAAGTTGGCGCGCTCGCCTTCCTCTGCGTTGTAGACGCGGCCGGTCATCATCATGTCGGTCATGCGCGCCACGCCGATCAGCCTGGGGATGCGCACCGAGCCGCCGCCGCCCACGAAGATGCCGCGCGAGCCCTCGGGCAGCGCATAGAAGGTGCTGCGGTCGGCCACGCGGATGTGGCAGGCGCTCGCGAGCTCGAGCCCGCCGCCGACCACCGCGCCATGCAGCGCGGCGATCACCGGCACCGGGCCCTTCTCGATGCACTCCAGCGCCGCGTGCCACAGGCGCGAATGGGCGAGGCCCTGGCCCGCGTCGCGCTCCTTGAGTTCGCTCAGGTCGAGGCCGGCGCAGAAGTGCGGGCCCTCGCCGTCGATCACGGCCGCGCCCACGCTGGCGGGCAGGTTCTGGAAGGCATCGCGCAGCGCGAGGATCAGGCCGTCCGACAGCGCGTTGCGCTTGGCGCCGCGCGTCAGGCGAATGATGGCGACGTCGTCGCGAAGGTCGATGTGAAGGTCGGAAGAGGTCATGGTGCGTTCGGGATTGAAGCGGATTATGGTTATGTGAAATAATCAATTCAAGGCATTCGACGATGCCGCGGACTAGGGACTTTCCCGTAAAGGAGACGATGAAGTGGACCACCAGAACCTGATCGCGATCGATATCCACACCCATGCCGAGGTGAGCTGCTGGAACCCGTTCGACAACTACGGCGAGGAGTACGACCGCGCGGCCGACAAGTACTTCGGCTCGAACCGCCGCCCGACGATCGAGGAGACGGTGGCCTACTACCGCGAGCGCAAGCTGGGGCTGGTGATGTTCATGGTCGACGCCGAGTCGAACATGGGCCGGCGGCGCATTCCGAACGAGGAGATCGCCGAGGCGGCGCAGAAGAACGCCGACATGATGATCGCCTTCGCGAGCATCGATCCGCACAAGGGAAAGATGGGCGCGCGCGAGGCGCGGCGGCTGATCGAGGAGCACGGCGTCAAGGGCTTCAAGTTCCACCCGACGGTGCAGGCCTTCCATCCCTACGACCGCATGGCCTGGCCGATCTACGAGGTGGTGGCCGAGTACGGCATGCCCGCGATCTTCCACACCGGCCACAGCGGCATCGGCTCGGGCATGCGCTGCGGCGGCGGCCTGCGGCTCGAGTACAGCAACCCGATGCACCTGGACGACGTGGCGATAGCCTTCCCCGACATGCAGATCGTGATGGCGCACCCCAGCTTCCCCTGGCAGGACGAGGCGCTGAGCGTGGCCACGCACAAGCCCAACGTCTGGATCGACCTCTCGGGCTGGAGCCCCAAGTACTTTCCGAAGCAGCTGGTGCAGTACGCCAACACGCTGCTGAAGGACCGCGTGCTGTTCGGCAGCGACTACCCGCTGATCACGCCCGAGCGCTGGATGAAGGACTTCGAGGTCGCGGGCTTCAAGCCCGAGGTGATGCCGGGCATCTTGAAGGGCAACGCGGTGCGGCTGCTGCGGCTCGAGACCGCTGCCGCCGCGGCCTGATCAGTCCGCCTTGCGCGCACGGCCCGCCGGCGCGGCGGCGTCGTTCCAGTGCTGTTCCCACAGGGCGTCGCCGCGTTCGAGCGCGGCGCCCAGCTCCTTCCTGCGCCGCTGCACGACCGCGGTGACCAGCGCATTGCACAGCGAGAAGGCGGCCGTGTAGGAATCGAAGGGCGAGGCGCTCGAGGTACGCACCAGCATCAGGTGGTCGGCCGAGGCGGCCGCGGCCGCCGAGGGGCTGTCGGTGATCACGATCACCTTCGCGCCCCGTTCGCGGAAGTAGGCCGCCGCGCGCGCGGTGGCCAGCGAGTGGCGCCTGAAGGTGACGGCCAGCAGCACGTCGTTCTCGCCGATCCACAGCAGCTGGTCCTCGAGCGGCAGCGCGGCCGTGCCCGCCAGCGGCCGCACCTCGGGCAGGCACAGGTTCAGATGCAGCGCGAGGTGGCCCGCGATGGCGGCCGCATGCCGGTGGCCCAGCACATGCACGCGCGCCCTGCGCTGCACCAGCAGCCGCACGGCGGCCTCGAAGGCCACCGGATCGATGGCCGCGAAGGTCGAGCTCAGGTTGTGCTGGTCGTGCAGCAGCGCGTTGGCCAGGCAGGTGCGCACCGAGGCGTCGTCGACGATCACGGCATCGGCGCGCGTGGCGGGCGAGGCCAGCCGCGCCGTGACCTCGGAGCGGGCCTCGAGCTGCGCTTCCGCGTAGCTGGGATAGCCGAGCTTGGCGAGCAGCCGCACCACGGTCGAAGCGCTGGTGCCCACCTTCTTTGCAAGGCTCGTTGCAGATTCGAGCAGGCCCTGGGGATAGCGCGTCTGCAGTTCCTCGATCAGGCGCTGCTCGCTGCGCGTGAGCTTGCGGCCGTAGCCCGAGATGCGTTGGTTGAGGTTCATGGTCGCCAGGCATTCTGCCCGCGCAGGGATCGCGATGGGCTTCGATTTTGCAATGGTTATTGCAAAACTGTGACGACCTTGCAAGAATGCGCGCACATTCAGGCCCCATCCCTTTCCGATTCCAGGACGCTTCCATGACCTTCCCCCTTTCCGCCTCCGCGCTGCGCCGCCGCACCTTCCTGGGCGCGGGCCTCGCGGCCGCGTTGCCGCTGGCGGCGCATGCGCAGGCCTATCCGTCGCGGCCGGTCACGCTGGTGGTGCCGTTCCCGGCCGGCGGTTCGGTGGACCTGATCGCGCGGCTCTATGCCGACCCGCTCGCGAAGGCGCTGGGCGCGCCGGTGGTGATCGACAACCGCGGCGGCGCGGGCGGCTCGATCGCCAGCGCGCAGGTGGCGCGCGCCAAGCCCGACGGCTACACGCTGGTGGTCTCGTCGCAGAGCTCGCACCTCGCGAATCCGCTCACGCAGGCCAACCCCGGCTACGACCCGATCAAGGACTTCGCCTCCATCAGCCAGCTCGCGCGCTCGATCAACGTGCTGCTGGTGAACCCGGCCGTGCCCGCGAAGAACTTCAAGGAATTCGTCGCGCTCGTGAAGGCCCGCCCCGGCGAGCTGAACTTCTGCAGCGCCGGGCCCGGCAGCATGGGCCAGCTCAACGTCGAACTGATGAAGTCGCAGCTGCAGCTCAATGCCACGCACGTGCCGTACCGCGGCGGCGGCCCGCTGGTCACGGCGCTGATCTCGAACGAGGTGCAGTTCGGCCTCGACAACCTCGCGCCCTTCCTGCCGCACATCCAGGCCGGCAAGCTGCGCGCGCTCGCGGTGGCCGCGCCGGCACGCGTCGCGGCGCTGCCCGACGTGCCGACCTTCGCGGAGCTCGGCTATCCGGTGCTCAACACCACCTCGTGGATCGGCTTGGCCGCGCCCGCGAAGACGCCGGGCGACGTGATCGCCACCTTGCACAAGGCCGTGCGCTCGGTGGCCGACCAGCCTTCCATGGTCGAGGCGCTGGAGTCGCGCGGTTCGCTCACGCCCGAGCAGCAGTCGCCCGCGCAGTTCACGGCCATGATGTCGGAGCGCCTCGCGCTGTACGGCGAGATGGTGAAGCGCGCGGGGATCCGCGGCGAATGACCGTGTCCTCGTTCACCCCCGACACCGCGCCGCTCGAGGTGCTGCCGCGCGACCTCTCGGCCTACCGCGCGGGCAACACCGGCATCGACTACGTCCATCGTTTCGAATCGGGCCGGCCCGGGCCGCACGTGCTGGTCAATGCGCTGACGCATGGCAACGAGATCTGCGGCATGGTGGCGGCCACCGACCTGCTCGACCGCGGCGTGCGCCCGAAGATCGGCACGCTGACCGTGAGCTTCGCCAACATCGAGGCCTACGAGGCCTTCGACATCGAGCGGCCCTACGAGAACCGCCAGCTGGTGCACAACCTCAACCGCATCTGGACGCCGGCACTGCTCGACGGCAACGAACAAAGCCCCGAGCTGCGCCGTGCGCGCGAACTGCGGCCGGTGCTCGACGCGGCCGACTATGTGCTCGACATCCATTCGACGCGCGCGCCGGTGCAGCCCTTCTGGGTCTATCCGGAGCTCGAGCGCAATGCGCGGCTGGCGCTGGCCGTGGGCGCGCCGCTGGTGCACCTGGTGATGCCCGCGGGCGCGGCGCCCGGCACCGGCGTGATCGGCTACGGCCGCCACGGCGCGGCCGAGGGCCAGGGCGCGGCGGTCGTGGTGGAGTGCGGCCAGCACTTCAGCCGGTCGGCCGCCGAGCTCGCGGTCGACGTGACGCAGCGTTTTCTCGCGCATCTCGGGCTAGTCGATCCTGTTGCCCCGCAGGCGCCCGCCGCGCCCGCGCGCCGCTTCCGCCTGCTCGAGGTGCACATGGTGAAGACCGAGAGCTTCGCCTTCACGCGGCCGCTGCTGGGCTTCGAGACCTTCGACCGGGGCGAGTTGATCGCGGTCGACGCGGGGCAGGAGATCCGTTCGCCCTGCGACGGCTGCACGGTCTTCATGCCCACGCGCGCGGCGCTGGTGGGCCGCGAGGGCGTGTACCTGACGGTGCCGGTCTAGGGCTTCGGCGCCTCGTCGTCCTCCTGCCGGTCCCAGTCGCGCCCGGCGCGCCGCTTGCGCTCCTCGCGCTCGCGCGCCATCTGTTCCTCGAACTGCTGGCGGCCCGCCTTGTTGACCGCGATCAGCTTGGCGCGGTCCTTGTAGTGCGGGTAGATGTCGTCGGTGAGCTTGAGGTTGCGCTCGCGGAAGCGCATGCTCGATTCGCGCGCCTCGTGCGCGGGCCAGCCGAGCACCTCGAGCACCGAGCGCGCGCTGCGCAGCGACGACTCGAAGACCTCGCGCTCGACCAGCGTCACGCCGCGGTCGCGCAGCTGGAACAGGTGGCTCACGTTGCGCGCCCGCGCGATGATCTGCGCCTGCGGGAAGTTCTCGCGGAACAGGTCGACGATCTCGAGCGACTGCTCGATGTCGTCCACCGCCACCACCACCGCCTTGGCCGTGCCGGCACCGGCGGTGCGCAGCAGGTCGAGGCGCGTGGCGTCGCCATAGAACACCCGGAAGCCGAATTCGCGCAGGCCCTCGACGTTGTCGGCATCGTGGTCGAGCACCGTCACGCGCAGCCCCTGCGACATCAGCATGCGGCCCACGATCTGGCCGTAGCGGCCGAAGCCGCAGATCAGCACCTTGGCGTCCTGCTGCTCCGAGATCTCCTCGAGCTGCGGCCCGCCGATGTTGCTGTAGCGCGGCAGCAGGTAGCGGTCGATCAGCACCAGCAGCAGCGGCGACAGCAGCATCGACAGCGCGACCGCGCCGATCAAGAGCGAGGTGACCTGCGGCGGCAGCACGTCGGGCCCGGCCGACTGGAACACCACGAAGGCGAACTCGCCGCCCTGCGCCAGCAGCAGGGTGAACACCGGGCGTTCCTGGTAGGCCAGCCCCATCGCCTTGGCCAGCGCATAGATCACCACCAGCTTGATGGCCATGAAGCCGACCACCAGCATCGCCATGATCCAGGGACTCGCGAGCAGCACGCCGAAATCGATCGTCATGCCCACGGCGATGAAGAACAGGCCGAGCAGCAGGCCCTTGAAGGGCTCGATGTCGGTCTCGAGCTCGCGCCGGTATTCGCTCTCGGCCAGCAGCACGCCCGCGAGGAAGGCGCCCAGCGCCATCGACAGGCCCACGAACTGCATCAGCGCCGCGATCGCCACCACCAGCAGCAGCGCGGCGGCGGTGAAGATCTCGGGCGTGTCGCTGCGCGCGATCCAGCGCAGCACCGGCCGCAGCGCGAGCCGGCCGCCGAGCACGATGCCGCCGATCACGCCGAAGATCTTCAGCCCCTCGAGCAGGCGGTCGAGGCCGCTCATCGACTGCTCGGCCGCGGTGGCGCCGGCCAGCAGCGGCAGGATGGCGAGGATCGGGATCGCCGCCACGTCCTGGAACAGCAGGATCGAGAAGCCGGCCTGTCCGCTCGGCGTGCGCAGCAGGTTGCGTTCGCCGAACACCTGCAGCGCGATCGCGGTCGACGACAGCGCCAGCCCCAGCGCCGCCACCAGCGACACGCGCCACGGCGCGCCGACCGCGCAGCCGATCGCGAACAGCACGGCGGCGCAGCTGAGCACCTGCGCCGTGCCCCAGCCGAAGATCGGCCGGCGCAGGTTCCACAGCCGCTTGGGCTCGAGCTCGAGGCCGACCAGGAACAGCATCAGCACCACGCCGAACTCGGCGAAATGCAGCACGTCCTCGACGCGCGACACCAGCCCCAGGCCCCAGGGGCCGATGGCGATGCCGGCCACCAGGTAGCCGATGATGGAGCCGAGGCCCAGGGCCTTGGACAGCGGCACCACCAGCACGGCGGCGCTCAGGTAGATCAGGCTGTTGGTCAGCCAGGCGGGCGCGTGCTCCATTCAGGCGCTCCCGTCGGTCGTCGCGGCCAGCCGGCGGCTCATGGTGGTCTGGAACACCCGCTCGACCACCTTGCCGATGTCGTCCGATTCGGCCGGCCGGTCGCTCTCGGGCACCGGGCAGGCCACGCAGGCGTCGAGCTCGTCCATCTCGGGCCAGTCGGGGTAGCTGCCCAGGCGCTGGGCGAAGACCTCGACGTGCGCGGCCACTTCGGCCTCGGGGGCGCTGCGCGCGCCGTGGAAGATCAGCGGCGGCAGGAAGCGCATGCCGCACAGCGCGGCGGTCTGCTCGTAGGGCGGCAGGAAGGCGTCGAAGAAAAAGCGGTGGTAGCCCTGCGGGTGGTAGCTGCTCTCGGGGCTGCCGGTGGTGGCGACCAGCCACAGGTCCTTGCCCTGCAGCGCGATGCCCTCCGGGCCGTAGGCCCAGCCGTAGGCCAGCACCTCGTCGACCCAGAGCTTCTGCAGCGCTGGCATCGAATACCACTGGATCGGATGCAGCAGCACCACCAGCTGGGCGCGTTCGAGGCGCCGCTGCTCGGCCTCGACGTCGATCGCGTAGTCGGGGTAGGTGCCGTAGAGGTCGTTGACATCGACGCCCGGCACCGCGCGCGCCGCGGCCAGCAGCCGGCGGTTCACGCGCGAATCGCGCCAGTGCGGATGGGCGGCGAGCACGTAGGTGCCTCCGCCCTGAGGGGTTCCCGTGGATGTTGTTGTCGTCATCCTGCGAACATAGCGCAGTCCCGGGATTTTGGGCGCCAGCCACTACCATGGCGGACTGTCCCTTCTGGAGGAGATTTCCATGCCGGTGGTTCTGGTCGCCAATCCCAAGGGTGGCGTTGGCAAGTCGACGCTCGCGACGAACATCGCGGGCTACTTTGCGAGCCGCGGCCATGCCGTGATGCTCGGCGACGTGGATCGCCAGCAGTCCTCCCGGCTCTGGCTCGGGCTGCGTCCGCCGCAGGCGCGGCCGATTTCGACCTGGGACGCCACCGGCGACAACAGCGTGGTGCGCCCGCCGCGCGGCACCACCCATGCGGTGCTCGACACCCCGGCCGGCCTGCACGGCTGGCGCTTCAAGGACGTGATCGGGCTGGCCGACAAGCTCATCGTGCCGCTGCAGCCGAGCATCTTCGACATCTACGCCACGCGCGAATTCATCGACCGGCTGCTCGAGCAGCGCCGCGCCGAGAAGACGCAGATCGGCCTGGTCGGCATGCGCGTCAACGCCCGCACCCTGGCGGCCGACCGGCTCAACGAATTCATCGCGGGATTGGGCGTGCCGGTGGTCGGCGAGCTGCGCGACACGCAGAACTACGTGCAGCTCGCGGCGCGCGGGCTCACCCTGTTCGACATCGCGCCGGGCCGGGTGCAGCGCGACCTCGAGCAGTGGCAGCCGATCTGCGAATGGCTCGAGAGCTGAGCCGCCGCCGAGTCGTCGCGCCTGGCTGCGCCCCAGGTATTCCCTGAGCCCGCTTGTCGCCGTGCCGACACCCGCGGCCGCGGCCTTGCCGCTAGAGTGCGGCGCATGACCAAGAAGACCTTCCAGACCCTTCAGGATCTGGCCGCCTGCGTCGGCCAGGAAGTCGCGGTGAGCGACTGGATCACCATCACCCAGGAGCAGGTCAACCAGTTCGCCGAGGCGACCGGCGACCACCAGTGGATCCACGTCGACATCGAGCGCGCGAAGGCCGGTCCGTTCGGCGGGCCGATCGCCCACGGTTTTCTCACGCTGTCGCTGCTGCCGCGCTTCTACGAGACCGCGCTCGACGTGGTGGAGTCGCGCATGGGCGTGAACTACGGCCTGAACCGGGTGCGCTTCATGTCGCCCGTGCCGGTGGGCAAGCGGCTGCGCGCGCGCATGAAGCTGCTGACCTCCGAGCCCATTGCCGAAGACGGCATCCAGATGACCTGGGAAACCTCCATCGAGCTCGAAGGCGCGGCCAAGCCCGCCTGCGTGGCCGAGTCGGTGGTGCGCCGCTACCGCTGAGGCGGGCGGCCCCTTCTCTTCTTCTCTTACATGCGGCGGTCGCTGATCTCGCCATAGGCGGCCGCGCCCTGGCGCGTGATGCCCACCGCGCTGGCGCGCACCGCGGCGCGATCGGTCATGCCGTCGGTGGGGCGGGCCACGCCGGTGCCGCCATTGGTGATGCGCAACGGCTGGCGGGCCTGGGCCTGCACGTCGGCGCGCGACAGCGTCGACTGGAACGGCGCCGCGGGCAGCGGATTCTGTTCGCCCTGGAAGGCCTGGGCACCGTGGCTCAGGACCAGGGTGGCGAGGGCGGCGAAGGCGATGGACTTGGCTTGCATGGTGGAACTCCTCGTGCCCCGTGTGGAGCGTGGGTGGATCGGCATGCCGGAATGCATCGAGCCGGCATGCTTTCCATACGGGGGATTCCGCCGTTCGGATGCGACCCCATCGCGCGAGGGGTCGCGATGCCTCATTTGAATCCGTTTTGCCGCCAGGCCTCGAACACCGTCACCGCCACCGCGTTCGACAGGTTCAGGCTGCGCTGGCCTTCGCGCATCGGCAGCCGCAGCCATTGCGCGGGATCGAAGCTCTCGCGGATCGCGGGGGGCAGGCCGCTGGTCTCGGAACCGAACACCAGCCAGTCGCCGGGCGCGAAGCGGATGTCGTGCACGGCGCGGGTGCCGCGCGTGGTCAGCGCGAACAGGCGATCGGGCGCCGGCCGTTCGCTGTCGAGCAGCGCCTGCCAGCTCGCATGGCGGCGCACCTCGGCGTACTCGTGGTAGTCGAGGCCGGCGCGGCGCAGCAGCTTGTCGTCCATCGAGAAGCCCAGCGGCTCCACCAAGTGCAGGGTGCAGCCGGTGTTGGCGGCGAGGCGGATCACGTTGCCGGTGTTCGGCGGAATCTCGGGGTGGACCAGGACGATATGGAACATGGCCCCGATTGTCGCCACGCTCAGTGCGGCTTGTCGGTGCGGGCCAGCACGATGCCCGCGACATGCGCCGCGCCCGTGCGCCTCAGCACCTGGGCCGCGCTGAACAGCGAGGCGCCGGTGGTCATCACGTCGTCGACCAGCACCACGCGCCGCGCAGCCAGTGCATCGGCGCGCAGCGGCTCGACCGCGAAGGCACCCTGGAGGTTGC
>NZ_JBZAYE010000133.1:0-14646 GCF_058244205.1 Variovorax sp. 20P10.2.4 | reverse complement strand
GGCCGTGCGTGCCGAGGCGCGCGCCACGGCGGCGCGTGGCGTCAGCGAAGGTTCTTGATGCGGGCAGCATGCCGCGCCTCGGGCGCAGCAGCTCCAGCGTGCGGGCCGGCCTTCAAGGGTGCGGCCCGCCGCGCTTTCTCTTTCTTCTTGTTCCCTCAATCCCACGCCGGCGACAGCCCGGCCGGATCCGTCAGCCGCTCCCCACGGTCGAGCGCCGCGATCTGCGCCATCTCCGCATCGCTGAGCCGAAGCTGCTGAGCCTTCAGATTGCTCTCTAGGTTCGCGCGCTTGGTCGACGACGGAATCACCGCATAGCCCAGCTGCATCGCCCAGGCCAGCACCACCTGCGCCGTGGTCGCGCCATGCGCCTTGGCAATCGCCTCGATGGCGGGATCGTGGATGACCTTGCCGTAGGCCAGCGTCATGTACGAGGTGATGTGGATGCCCTGGCTCTTCGTGAACTCGGCCAGCTTGCGGTTCTGCAGGTAGGGGTGCAGCTCGACCTGGTTGGTGGCGATCTGCGCCGCGCCCACGGCCGCGATCGCTTCCTTCATCAGCGCGATGTTGAAGTTCGACACGCCGATGCGCTTGGTGAGCCCCTGCGCCTTGGCCTCGGCCAGCGCGCCCATGAACTCGGCCACCGGCACCGCGTTGCCGGGCGAGGGCCAGTGGATCAGCGTCAGGTCGACGTGATCGGTGCGCAGCTTCGCGAGGCTGTCCTTCAGGCTGGGCACCAGCTTGTCCTTGGCGTAGTTGTCGGTCCAGATCTTGGTGGTGATGAAGAGCTCGCTGCGCGCCACGCCGCTTTCGGCGATGGCCTGGCCCACCTCGGCTTCGTTGCCGTAGATCTGGGCCGTGTCGATGGTG
Organism: Variovorax sp. 20P10.2.4; assembly: GCF_058244205.1. NCBI lineage: Bacteria > Pseudomonadati > Pseudomonadota > Betaproteobacteria > Burkholderiales > Comamonadaceae > Variovorax > Variovorax sp. 20P10.2.4. The sequence goes on along the minus strand of NZ_JBZAYE010000133.1, from coordinate 13,779 downwards.
CGGTAGCCGAGCTCGAGGCCGGTCTTCACCGAGTCGATGACCACCTGGCCCTTGAGGCGGAAGGTGCCGAGGCCGAAGGCGGGGATGGGGGAGGGGGTGTTGTCGTTGCTCATGGTGGGGTCCTTGGTTGAGAAGTACGTGGGTCGAATCGATCGACCGAGGAATGAATGGATGGATGAAGGCGAAAGAAAGGAGAACACGCCGCGCCCTCGTCGCGCGGCGCAGGCGCGCACCGCGCCTCAGTGTCCGACCGGCACCGGCCCCGAGGCGCGCACCGGGATGCCGCTGCGGCGGTCGAGCACGCCGCTCCACTGCGTGAGCGCCAGCGACACCAGCACCACCAGTGCGCCGATCCAGGGCGTGTGCATCAGGCCGAGGTGCGTGACGATCAGGCCGCCGGCCCAGGCCGCGCCGGCAATGCCGAGGTTGAAGGCCGCGATGTTCAGGCCCGAGGCCACGTCGACCGCCTGCGGCGTGAAGCGTTCGGCCTGCTTCACCACGTAGACCTGCAGGCCCGGCACGTTGCCGAAGGCCACCGCGCCCCACAGCAGCACCGCCACCACGGCAAACCACTTGTGCGGCGCCGCGAAGTTGAACAGCAGCAGCACCGCGGCCAGCAGCGCGAAGATGATCTTCAGCGCCGGGATCGGGCCCAGCCGGTCGGCCAGCTTGCCGCCCCAGATGTTGCCTACCGCCACCGACACGCCGTAGACCAGCATCACCCAGCCCACCGCGCCCGCGCTGAAGCCGGCCACGTCGGTGAGGATCGGCGCGAGAAAGGTGAAGGGAATGAACGAGCCGCCGTAGCCGATGGCCGTCTTGGCATACACGAGCAACAGGCGCGGCTCGGCCAGCACCTTGGCCTGCTGCGCCAGCGAGGCCGGCGCCGTGTGGCGGATGTCGCTGGGCACGAAGATCCAGCTGCCCACGAAGGCGATCACGCCGAGCGCCGACACCGCGAGGAAGGTTTCACGCCAGCCGAAGTGCTGCCCGATGAAGGTGCCCAGCGGCACCCCCGTGACCAGCGCCACCGTGAGGCCCGTGAACATGATCGCGATCGCGCTGGCCGCCTTTTCCTTGGGCACCAGGCCGGTGGCGATGGTCGAGCCGATCGAGAAGAACACTCCGTGCGCCAGCCCCGTGAGGATGCGCGCGGCCACCAGCGTTTCGTAGCTCGGCGCCTTCCAGGCCAGCAGGTTGCCGACCGTGAACAGCGCCATCAGACCCAGCAGCAGCGCCTTGCGCGGCAGCTTGCCCGTGAGCGCGGTGAGCACCGGCGCGCCGATGGCCACGCCCAGTGCATAGAGGCTGACCAGCAGGCCAGCGGAGGGAAGGCCGATGCCTAGATCGGCGGCGACCGTGGGGATGAGGCCAACGATGACGAACTCTGTGGTTCCGATGGCGAAGGCGCTGAGGGTTAGCGCTAGTAGGGCGATGGGCATGGGGCACTCCTTCTGGGATGAGAGGAGTGTCTTGCGAATATCTTTGCAGATTAACTAGTAGACAAGCATAAGATAATTGATTTTCGAGCAACAAAAACTTCCCATGCGCAAGGATCCACTATTCGCTTGCGGACCTTTGGTCGGCATTGCCTGTCGCATAGACGACGTCGCGTAGCAGCTTGAGTGCGTTGGACGGGCGTTGAAAGTCAAAAATTATCCGGTCCAGAATTCCATCTCCCACGAATCCATTCGCCTCAGGTCCGTGTGTCTTCATGACTCTTTCATCTAGCTCAATCACATGGTACGGGCGCGCTCTCGCCTGTGCGGTTTCTTGTTTGCTTCCGAGTGAAAGAAATCCGGGGAAAATTTTATTTCCTAGTTCCATGAATTTTTTAATGTCTAAACATATAAAAACTTGAATTTCGCCGCGCAATACTTTTACTAGCAACTCGTAAGGCAAATCAAGCGAGCCGAATGGCCTGACCATTGGCATGCGAAAAGAATCGGTTAGGTTGTAGATTTGCGATTCGCAGTGGATTTTTTCCATCCATGCACTAAAGCCGACCAATGCCATCTTTGGATCATTGTAGGCACCGATATATAAGCACCCTTCCACGGTAGAAATCGACCAGCATTTCGATTCGTTGAGTTCGTCACAGCAGTTTTTTATTAGCTCAGAATAAGTGGAAACTGAGAGGTTGGTTGATGTTATTTTGACGGTCGCCCCAGTATTGTTGTCTTTTCCCGATTCGTTGTTGATTGTTTCCGTGACGTTTGTATTTCTTATGTATTGCCGCTTGGTTCGATCGTAGTGCTGCGCATCTTTTTTACTCATGGGTGCGCGGGTGTTTTTATCAAAAACTAAACATCCCGATTTCACGGCAAATGCGGCAAGCTTTGTCATCTCAACATTCTTGTCGCCATTTTTTAGCTCTATGAATGCTCGTTGCCCGGTGCTCATGTCGGACAATAATAAGTCTCCGATATGAATGAACGAGGAAATATCTGTACAGATTGCAACTTGAAGCGGCTCTTCATTGTAGTAATCGGCTGCAGGCATTGTTTCTTTGATATTTTTTATTGAAAGATTGCTTTCCCCACCTTTGACTTGCAATCGCCTGATGGTTGAGTGTTCAGATTGAAATATAGTCCAAGGGATGGTGTCAAAGATTCGACGGAGAACAATAATTTCAAGATCTATTTGGTGAATTCTCTTGTTTAAAATCTCGACATTTCGCTGTCCTTTTTTATTTTAAATTCTTTCTTTGACAGTTTTAGGCTTTGTTGATTTTCGAGGTTTAGTACTAAGCGATTCGCAATGATGGTTTGAGCGCGCTTCCACCCATCGTGAACTAGAGTTGCAAACTCAGGGAATGAATTTTTGTCGGAGAATTCTTTTCCGGATTTTCGAAAATTCTGAATTCCGTATTCGCGAACGAGCCAAAGCAGGTCAACTATTAAATTCTTAAAGTCGTCGCTTAAATGATTTGAGAGTACTAGGAATATTTGCAAATGGCGCTCAATTTCTTGGGCATTTCTTTTATCTGCAGAAGAATGATCGATCATTTTGGTGAAAATGAAATTGTTGAGGCGAACCGAGATATTATTTTCGACTTAAATACTGAATTTGGCGGTTAGGGTCAACGCTGATCTTTGGGCGGTGTGTCAATGAACTCCTCTCGCGGAAGGAGCGAGTTCCAAAACTTAGAGAACGGGGTAGCCTTCTGCAAGTTTCGATCGATATACTTCGCTCCGCTGCGTAAAGCAGCCGGGTTTGGAAGCCCGTCGAACCTTCTGCGACGAAAGCCGCAGCTACCGCACATGGTCTGCGGCTTTTTCGTTCGTCCGCTTTTAGGCGGCTCGGACGGGAGGGCGCGAGCCCTGCCGGCTTTCGCAAGAGGGTTCCCGGTCTTCCAACCCGTTCGAGCCGCCGCCCTCGTTTGGAAGCGGGGTGCGTCGGTTGTAGCAATCCGAACCCGACTGGAGGCCACTCGTGGCTGAGCATGCAATCCCATCTGAGCAATCGCTCGTTCCGGTAACGCTGAGCACCCTCGCACTCCAAACCTGCGACGACGCCGACCACCTCAACGAAGTCCTCCGCGCCTACACCGCGCTAGAAAAGCTGGTAGCACCCGCCAGCCTCCAGGACTGCGAAACCCTCGCTCCCACCCGCACCGAGCTCAGCGCCTTGCTGTATCTGCTCAACCAGGCCCTGATGTCCCGCATCGACACGATCCACGCGGCGGCCCTCACGTTGCGCGGGGCGATCGAAGACGCGAGCCAGCCCCCGACCCCGGCCATCGCCGCGCCATGAAATGAAAAAAGCCGCCGGCAAAACCGGCGGCTTTCACGCATCGATCAATCGCCGGGCGCCGACTCAAGCCGCCATCGGCTCCGGCAACACCGACGTCAACGCGAAGTCGATCAGCCGCAGCCAGGTTTCCTCCAGCCCCATGATGTTGTGGTGGTCGGAGTTCGCCACGGTCTTCACGCTCACGGGCGTGGGCCAGGCGTCGATGAGCTTCTGCGAGCGCTCGTGCAGCACCACGTCGTCGCGCTCGGCCAGCAGCACCTGGGTCTTGGCGGCGACCTCCTTGCTGTGCTCGATCGAATTGAAGCGATGGCGCAGCAGCAGCGACAGCGGCACGAGCGGAAAGCGCTTCTTCGCGACTTCGAGCATGGAGTCGTAGGGCGTCACGAGCTGCAGGCTCTCGAAGGGCTGGCGCGCCGACAGCTGGATGGCGACGCCGGTGCCGAGGCTGCGGCCGACGACGTGCAGGCGCGCCTGCGGGAAGGCGCGGCGCAGATGCCGCGCGAACTGCTCGGCGTCGGCCACCGAGGCGACCTCCGACGGGCTGCCCTGCGAATCGGCCACGCCGCGGTAGTTGATGGCAGCCATGCCGAAGCCCTCGGGCAGCCAGTGCAGGGCCTGGGCGGTCACGCGCACGTCCTCGCCGCGGCCGGCCAGATAGAGGAAGAGGTCCTGCACGGCCGCCTCGCCCTGCGGGTGGTAGACGTAGCCGCGCACCATGCCGCCGGGCACGGGGTGCGAGTAGGTGGAGAAGTCTTCCGACAGATGCACCACGGGCCGCTTGCGGGCATTGAAGAGGATGTGGCCCTGGCGCGTGGCCAGCAGGGTCCAGTAGGCGGCGAGGCTGCCGATGACGGCGGCCGAGGTCGACAGGGCGAAGCGGGCGATTCTTGCGTTGGTGTTGTATGAGGGCAAAGGGGCTCCCGAGAAAAAGGCCGGCGTTGTGTGACGCGGGCGGGAAGGCGATAGTTTCGCCGCGTTGGGAAGACAGCGCGTAGCGCGGTGTATGACGGTGTTCGCCGATGTACGGCGAGGTTGGCTGCGCGATGTGGAACACGGCGCCGCGCGACGCCGGTTTTTGTCGGCTTGCGCTGACGCCGGGCGCCAGGGCGCTGCAGATAATCCGGCCCCATGACGACCCTTGCCCTCGACTGCTTCTACAGCCTTTCCTCGCCCTGGGCCTACCTCGGTGGCCCGCAGTTGCAGGACATCGTGCGCCGCCACCATGTGCGGCTGGCGCTCAAGCCCTACGACTTCCAGGCGGTGGTGCCGCAGACCGGCGGCATTCCGCTGAAGACGCGGCCCGAGCCGCGCCGCACGTACCACGCGCTCGAGCTGGCGCGCTGGCGCGACTACCTCGGCATGCCGCTGAACCTGGAGCCGGCGCACTACCCGAAGGGCGCGCCCAGCGACCCCAACTGGAACAAGTACCCGGGCTGGATGGTGATCGCGGCGCAGCTGCAGGGGCTCGATGCGCTGCCGCTCTCGCATGCGCTGCTGCGCGCGCTGTGGGCCGAGGAGCGCGACACGTCGGCGGCGGCGGTGCGCATCGCGGTGGCCGACGAGAACGGCTACGACGGCGCGACCCTGCAGGCGATGGAGCAGTCGGCCGAGGTGCTGGCCGTGTACCGCGCCAACAGCGCGGAGGCGGTGGAGCTCGGGGTGTTCGGGGCGCCGACCTTCATCCTCGGCGACGAGCGCTTCTGGGGGCAGGACCGCCTGGGCTTTCTGGACCGGGCGCTCGACAAGCTGCGCGCGGCGGGCTGAGGCCCCGGCAGGGGCGGCGGCGCTCAGGCCGCGAGCCGCAGCCAGATCCACGCCTCGGGCGCCTCGTCGAGCAGGCGGCTGGCCTTCCAGATGTGGCGCCCGCGCAGGTTGGAGCCGCACTCGAGGCCGAGCTGGCCGCCCTCGGGCGCGAAGAATTCCAGCAGGTTCGAGCTGCACCAGTCGATGCGCAGCTGCAGGGTGTGCGCGCCGGCCTCGACCTCGGTCTCGAAGCGGCCGCCGTTGCCGATGGTGCCGGCCTCCTCGCCGTCGATCAGCACCTTGTACTTGCGCGTGAAATCCATGAAGCCGCTGTCGCGGCGCAGCACGATCCGTGTCCTCATGGTGCCGATCCTCGCTTGAAACCGTTCGCGCGCGAAGGCCGCTCATGCCGCATGCATGTCGGCCATCGGCTCATTGCACCCACATCGAGCGCGGCAGCAGCGCCGGCACCAGCACGCGGTTGAGCCGCTCGCGCCACCAGCGCAGCGCCTGGCCCTTGGCGCCGGTCTTCCACGCGAGCCAGAAGGCCTCGGGCGGGCGCGGCTCCTCGGTGGGCAGCTCCACCAGGGTGCCGCGCGCGAGCTCGAGCGCGATGCAGGCGCGCGGCAGGTAGCCGTGGCCCAGGCCCTCGAGCTGGCAGGCGATCTTCGCGACCATCGAGGGCACGGTGATGCGCGGCTGCCCGGCCAGCAGGCCGACGGTGCGGTCCGACAGGGTGCGCGCGCTGTCGCCCACCACGATGGCGTTGTGCTCGAGCAGGTCGCCGCGTTGCAGCGGGCGGCCGATGCGCGTGAGCGGATGAGTGGGCGCGACGCAGAAGGCGAACTCGAGGCTGCCGACCTGCGTGGCCTGGTAGCCGCCGCCGGCCGGGCCCTCGCCGGCGGCGATGACGATGTCGGCGCGGCCCTCGCGCAGCGCCTCCCAGGTGCCGGTGAGGGCCTCGCAGCCGATGCGCAGCCGGGTGCCGCAGCGCAGGTCCTCGAAGGCGCGCACGTCGCCGATCAGCGCCTGGGTGGGAATCAGCGAGTCGTGCACCAGCCGCAGCTCGGACTCGAAGCCGGTGGCGATCTGGCGCATGCGCGATTCGAGGTCGCTCGCGGCGCTCAGCAGCCAGCGGCCTTCCTTGAGCATTTCCTCGCCCGCGGCGGTGAGGGTGACGCGCGGGCCGTTGCGCTCGAACAGCAGCATGCCGAGCTGCTCCTCGAGCTTGCCCACGGCGTACGAGATGGTCGAGGGCACCTTGTTCAGGCGCGTGGCGGCGGCCGCGAAGGAGCCGTGGCGCGCGATGGCGTCGACGACCTCGATGGCTTCCAGGCTGAGCTTGAGCACGGGCGTGTTCCTGTGGATGAGTACGAAGGTTGAACGATCGAAATGGATGATCGAAAACTTCGATCATAGAGGCTGAAAAGTTTCGCCGATGACCGGGTTTCGGCCCGCGATGATTGATCCATGCCTAGGGGATGAGCCCCGAAAGCGATTGTGAATCACATCGATCAAAACTGTCATCGAAAGGTCATCAACCATGTTGGAACTTCGCGCCGCCACCGACCGTGGAACCGCCAATTTCGGCTGGCTCCAGTCGCGCCACACCTTCTCCTTCGGCCACTACCACGACGCTCAGCAGCAGGGCTTCTCCGACCTGCTGGTGATCAACGACGACCGCGTGACGCCGGGCCGCGGCTTCGGCACCCATCCGCACCGCGACATGGAGATCTTTTCGTACGTGCTCGAAGGCGCGCTCGAACACAAGGACTCGATGGGCACGGGCTCGGTGATCCATCCGGGCGACGTGCAGATGATGAGCGCCGGCACGGGCGTGCGGCACAGCGAGTTCAACGCCTCGGCCGTGGACCCGGTGCATTTCCTGCAGATCTGGATCGTGCCCGGTGCGCGCGGCGTGGCGCCGCGCTACCAGCAGGTGCACTTCGGCGCCGAGCAAAAGCGCGGCCGGCTGCGGCTGATCATTTCGCCCGACGGCGACCAGGGTTCGCTCGCGGTGCACCAGGACGCCCGCGTCTACGCCGGCCTGTTCGACGGCGCCGAGACCGCCTCGCTGCAACTGGCCGCCGACCGCTATGCCTATGTGCACGTGGCCCGCGGCAGCGTGGAAGTCAACGGCCAGCGCATGGCCGAGGGCGACGGCGCCCGCATCCGCCTCGCGCAGCAACTGAGCTTTGCCAACGGCGACGACGCCGAGGTGCTGGTGTTCGACCTGCGGCCGAACGAGCTGCCGGCGCTCTGATTTCGTTTCTCCCCCCTCTGTTTTTTTTCAACCTCGTTTTTTCAGGAGTCTTCCCATGTCCATCAAAGCCACCCCCACCGCCGGCGCCACCCTGCTGACCCCCACCGACCACACGCTGGTGATGATCGACTTCCAGTCGCAGATGGCCTTCGCCACGCACTCGATCGACGCGGTGAACCTGCGCAACAACGCCGCGCTGGTGGCGCAGGCAGGGGCAGGATTCGGCGTGTCGACCATCCTCACGACCGTGGCCGAGAAGAGCTTCTCGGGCCCGATGTTCGACGAGATCACGGCGGCTTTCCCCGGGCAGAAGATGCTGGACCGCACCTCGATGAACACCTGGGAGGACGCGGCCGTGATCGAGCGCGTGAACCAGATCGGCAAGTCGCGCATCGTGCTCGCGGGCCTGTGGACCAGCGTGTGCATCGTGGGCCCGGCGCTGTCGGCGCTCGACCAGGGCTTCGAGGTCTACGTGATCGCCGATGCCTGCGGCGACGTGTCGGCCGAGGCGCACGAGCGCGCGATGCAGCGCATGGTGCAGGCCGGCGCGCGGCCGATGACCTCGCTGCAGTACCTGCTCGAGCTGCAGCGCGACTGGGCGCGCGGCGACACCTACGAGCTCACGACCGGCATCGCGAAGAAGGTGGGCGGCGCCTACGGCATCGGCATCAACTACGCCAAGAGCATGTTCGGCGCCCACGAAGGCTGAGCTCCGGCAACGAACGGAACAACGAACAGAGAGCGCCGGCCATGAAGCCCTATGTCGTCTCCCTTGCGCTGGGCCTGCTGGTCGGCGTGATCTACGCGCTGTTCCAGGTGCGCTCGCCGGCGCCGCCGGTGATCGCGCTGGTCGGCCTGCTCGGCATCCTGCTCGGCGAGCAGCTGCCGCCGCTGGTGCGGCAGGTGTTCGAGCGGCCCGCGGCCACCTCGTGGCTGCATCACCAGGTCAAGCCGCACGTGTTCGGCGAACTGCCGAAGTGCGTGCAGCCCGAAGCGGCGAAGACCGCCGCCGCCCGACCCACCGACAGGAGCGATGCATGAGCACTCCCGACCCGCAACGCCGCCAGCTCCTGGGCGCCCTCGGCGCCTTCGCCGCCACCTCCCTCGCATCCACCCCGACCATGGCCAACACCCAGACCCCCGACCTCATCCTGCGCAACGGCCGCTTCACCACGCTGGACCGCGCCAACCCCACGGCCGACGCCGTGGCCATCAAGGACGGCCGCTACACCCGCGTGGGCCGCGCCGAAGACGTGCTGCCGCTGGCCGGCCCGAGCACCCGCGTGATCGACCTGCAAGGCCAGCGCGTGCTGCCGGGGCTGATCGACAACCACCTGCACATCATCCGCGGCGGCCTCAACTACAACATGGAGCTGCGCTGGGACGGCGTGAGGAGTCTGGCCGACGCGATGGGCATGCTCAAGCGCCAGGTGGCGATCACGCCGGCGCCGCAATGGGTGCGCGTGGTGGGCGGCTTCACCGAGCACCAGTTCGTGGAGAAGCGGCTGCCGACCATCGCCGAACTCAACGCGGTGGCACCCGACACGCCGGTGTTCATCCTGCACCTGTACGACCGCGCGCTGCTCAACGGCGCCGCGCTGCGCGCCGTGGGCTACACCAAGGACACGCCGGCGCCGCACGGCGGCGAGATCGTGCGCGATGCCGCCGGCAACCCGACCGGCCTGCTGCTGGCCAAGCCCAATGCCGCGATCCTCTACGCGACCCTGGCCAAGGGCCCGAAGCTGCCCTTCGACTACCAGCTCAATTCCACGCGCCACTTCATGCGCGAGCTCAACCGCCTGGGCGTGACCGGCGCGCTCGACGCGGGCGGCGGCTTCCAGAACTATCCCGACGACTACGCGGTGATCCAGAAGCTGGCCGACGACGGGCAGCTCACGATTCGCCTGGCCTACAACCTGTTCACGCAGAAGGCCAAGGAGGAGAAGGCCGACTTCCTGAACTGGACCAGGACCTCCAGGTACAAGCAGGGCGACGACTACTTCCGCCACAACGGCGCGGGCGAGATGCTGGTGTTCTCGGCCGCCGACTTCGAGGACTTCCGCGAGCCGCGGCCCGAGATGGGCCCCGAGATGGAAGGCGAGCTCGAGGAGGTGGTGCGCATCCTGGCGCAGAACCGCTGGCCCTGGCGCATGCACGCGACCTACGACGAGACCATCAGCCGCTCGCTCGACGTGTTCGAGAAGGTCAACAAGGACACGCCGCTGGCCGGCCTGAACTGGTTCTTCGACCATGCCGAGACGATCTCCGAGGAATCGATGGACCGCATCGCGGCGCTCGGCGGTGGCGTGGCGGTGCAGCACCGCATGGCCTACCAGGGCGAGTACTTCGTCGAACGCTATGGCGCGGGCGCGGCCGAGGCCACGCCGCCGGTCAAGAAGATGCTGGAGCGCGGGCTCAAGGTCTCGGCCGGCACCGACGCGACGCGCGTGGCTTCCTACAACCCGTGGGTGTCGCTGTCGTGGCTGGTCACGGGCAAGACGGTGGGCGGCATGCAGCTCTATCCGCAGCGCAACTGCCTCGACCGCGAGGGGGCGCTGCGCATGTGGACCGAGAACGTCACCTGGTTCTCGAACGAGGAGGGCAAGAAGGGCCGCATCCAGGCCGGCCAGCTCGCCGACCTGGTGGTGCCCGACCGCGACTACTTCGGCTGCGCCGAATCGGAGATCGCCGACATCACGGCGCAGCTGACGATGGTGGGCGGCAAGGTGGTCTATGGCGCCGGGCGCTTCGCGTCGCTCGACGAGGGCGCGCCGCCGCCCGCGATGCCCGACTGGTCGCCGGCGCGCACCTTCGGGGGCTATGCCGGTTGGGCCGACACGCAGGGCGTGCACGGCGCCGAAGGCGCGCCGATGCAGAAGGTCATGCGCAACGCGGCCGCATCGTGCGGCTGCGCCAACGACTGCAACGTGCATGGCCACAGCCACGCGACGGCCTGGAGCAGCAAGCTGCCGATCGCCGACCTCAAGAGCTTCTGGGGCGCGCTGGGCTGCGCCTGCTGGGCGGTGTGATGGCGATGCGCTGGACCACCTCTTCGGCCGTGCGCTGGATCGCCTTGCTGCTGCTGTGCGCGGCCTACCTGCAGGGCGGCCTCAACAAGGCGATGGACTTCGACGCGGCGATCGCCGAGATGAACCACTTCGGCCTGTCGCCGGCCGGCCCGCTGGCCGCGGCGGTGATCGTGCTCGAGCTCGGCGCCGCGGCGCTGATCCTCGCGGGCTTCTGGCGCTGGCTCGGCGCGCTCGCGCTGGCGGGCTTCACGCTGATGGCGACCTTCGTCGCGCTGCGTTTCTGGGAGATGCCGCTGGGGCACGAGCGCTTCATGGCCGCCAACTCCTTCTTCGAACACCTGGGACTGGTCGGCGGCTTCGTGCTCGTGGCCTGGCTCGACCTCAAGGAACGTCACGATGACTGAAGCCCCCAAGACCGCCAAGCCCGGCGCCTTCGCCCCGCTGCGTCAGCCCGTGTTCGCGGTGCTGTGGGCCGCCACGGTGCTCGGCAACATCGGCAGCTTCATGCGCGACGTGGCGAGCTCGTGGCTGGTGACCGACCTGTCGGCCAGCCCGACCGCGGTGGCGCTGATCCAGACCGCGGCCACCTTGCCGGTGTTCCTGCTGGCGATCCCGGCCGGCGTGCTGTCGGACATCCTCGACCGGCGCCGCTTCCTGATCTTCGTGCAGCTGGTGCTGGCGGCGGTCAGCGGCAGCCTGCTGGTGCTCTCGCACACCGGCGCGCTGACGGTCGAGTACCTGATCGCGCTGACCTTCGTGGGCGGCATCGGCGCGGCGCTGATGGGGCCGACCTGGCAATCGATCGTGCCCGAGCTGGTGCCGCGTTCGGACCTCAAGGGCGCGGTGGCGCTGAACTCGCTGGGCATCAACATCGCGCGCTCGATCGGCCCGGCCGCGGGCGGGCTGATCCTCGCGAGCTTCGGCGCGGCCGTGACCTACGGCGTGGACGTGCTGAGCTACGTGTTCGTGATCGCGGCGCTCTTGTGGTGGAAGCGGCCGGCGGCCGTCGACAGCGGGCTGTCGGAGAACTTCTTCGGTGCCTTCCGCGCCGGCCTGCGCTATACGCGCTCCAGCAAGGAGCTGCACGTGGTGCTGCTGCGCGCGGCGGTGTTCTTCCTGTTCGCGAGCTCGGTGTGGGCGCTGCTGCCGCTGGTGGCGCGCCAGATGCTCGGCGGCAGCGCCGGCTTCTACGGCGTGCTGCTGGGCGCGGTGGGTGCGGGCGCCATCGGCGGCGCACTGCTGATGCCGCGGATGCGCGAGCGGCTCGATGCCGACGGCATGCTGCTCTTGGCCTCGGTGCTGACGGCGGCGGTGATGGGCGCGCTGGTGCTGGCGCCGCCCAAGTGGCTGGCCGTGGCGCTGCTGCTGGTGCTGGGCCTGGGCTGGATCGTGGCGCTGACCACGCTCAACGGCGTGGCGCAGTCGATCCTGCCGAACTGGGTGCGCGGGCGCGGCCTGGCGGTCTACCTCACGGTGTTCAACGGCGCGATGGCCGCGGGCAGCCTGGGCTGGGGCCTGGTGGCGCAGCAGATCGGCGTGCCGTTCACGCTGGTGGCGGGCGCGGTGGGGCTGGTGGTGGCGGGATTGATCTTCCACCGTGTGAAGCTGCCGGCGGGCGAAGCCGACCTGCAGGCCTCGAACCACTGGCCCGAGCCGCTGGTGGCCGAGCCCGTGGCGCACGACCGCGGGCCCGTGATGATCCAGGTCGAGTACCGCATCCGCAAGGACGACCGGCCCGCCTTCATGGCCGCGATGAAGCGCCTGTCGCTCGAACGCCGCCGCGACGGCGCCTATGCCTGGGGCCTGCACGAGCACACGGCCGACCCGGAACGGATCATGGAATGGTTCCTCGTCGAATCCTGGGCCGAGCACCTGCGCCAGCACCACCGCGTGTCGCAGGCCGATGCGGACCTGCAGGGCGAGGCGCTGCGCTTCCATGCGGGGCCGGGCAAGCCGGAGGTGCATCACTTCCTGTCGCTCTGAGCCTTCCTTCTTCTTTCCCCTTCCGTTCTTTCAACCCCTCACCAAGGAAAAACCATGACCACACTGACCCTTCGCGACGGCACCGAGCTCTACTACAAGGACTGGGGCAGCGGCCAGCCGATCCTGTTCAGCCATGGCTGGCCCCTGAGCGCCGACATGTGGGACAGCCAGATGCAGTTCTTCGCCGAACGCGGCTACCGCGCCGTCGCCTTCGACCGCCGCGGCTTCGGCCGCTCGAGCCAGCCCTGGACCGGCTTCGACTACGACACCTTCGCCGACGACATCGCCGAGCTGATCGAGAAGCTCGACCTGAAGAACGTGGTGCTCGCGGGCTTCTCGATGGGCGGCGGCGACGTCACGCGCTACATCGCGCGCCATGGCTCGGCGCGGGTGGCGAAGCTGGCGCTGATCAGCGCGGTCACGCCGCTGTTCATGAAGACGGCCGACCATCCGGCGGGCCCCGAGAAGTCGCTGTTCGACGGCATCCGCGCGGGCCTCGCGGCCGACCGGGCGCAGTTCCTCGACGACTTCAGCACCATCTTCTACGGCACCAACCGCCCGGGCGCGGCGGTGTCGCAGGGCGTGTTCAAGCAGACGCTGCAGATCGCGCTGCAAGCCTCGCTGAAGGCGACGATCGATTGCGTGACCGCGTTCTCCGAGACCGACTTCCGCCCCGACATGGCGAAGATCGACGTGCCCACGCTGGTGATCCATGGCGACGACGACCAGGTCGTGCCCTTCGAGGCCACGGGCAAGCTGGCGCACGAGCTGATCGCGGGCAGCCGGCTCGAGGTGTACGCGGGCGCGCCGCATGCGACCTGCACCACGCACCGCGACCGCGTGAACGCGGACCTGCTGGGCTTCGTGCAGGGCTGAGCGCGCTTCAGCCGCCGTGCGCGCCGAGCCACGCGAGGGCTTCGGCGCGCACGCGTTCGTTGGCATCGTGCTGCGCCGCATGGGCGACGGTCTCGTGCCACGGTCGGCCGGCGCGCTTCCAGGCCGCGA